>CAIWSO010000199.1 GCA_903915315.1 uncultured Spartobacteria bacterium
CCCCGAGGCTTCCCTCTGGCCCTGGATTCCGTATGTGCTCTTCGAATTGTTTCTCTTCTTGAGAGCACGCCGACTCAAACGCCGTGTCGCCGAGTTAGTCGGAGCCGCCGCTGCCCGCTGCGGATTCACCCGCATCACCAAAGCTGTCTAACGCATGCTCGACCGCCTTGGTGATTACCACTACGAACTCCCACCGGAACTCATAGCCAACCGCCCACCTGAGCGCCGGGACGATTCCCGCATGCTCGTCCTGCACAGAACATCAGGCGACATCGAACATCGGATGTTCCGAGATTTTCCAACTCTCTTGAAACATGGGGACCGTGTCGTCCTGAACAACTCCCGTGTCATCAAGGCCCGACTCCTCTCAGAATCTCCCGCCATCGAGATTTTCCTCCTCGAGTCTCTGGGTGATACCAAATGGAAATGCCTCACCCGACCGGGCCGCAAACTCAAGCCTGGCGTTCGCATACCCATCGCCGGAACGGTCGCCGAGGTTTTGAACGTTCTTCCGGAGGGCGAACGAATCATCCAATTTGAGTCGCCGCCTGACCTCGAAAAGCACGGGCACATGCCCCTTCCTCCCTACTTTAAGCGCGGAGCGGATGAAGCCGATGACGAACGATACCAAACAGTCTATGCCCAAGCCCCCGGATCTATCGCTGCTCCCACGGCGGGTCTTCACTTCACTCCCGAAATCCTCGCCACGATCCCACATACCTTCGTCACCCTCCATGTGGGCGCGGGAACATTTTTGCCGGTAAAAACCGAAGACATCCGCGAGCACACGATGCACGAGGAGGTGTACTCGATCAGCCCCGATTCCGCAGCAGCCATCAATGCCGCAACCCGTGTTTTCGCGATTGGAACGACCGCCGCCCGCGTGCTCGAATCCCAACCGCCCGGCCCGATCCTGCCGCACGATGGACGCACCCGCATTTTCATTCGTCCCCCTTACGAGTTTAAACATACCGGCGCCCTCCTGACTAACTTCCACCTCCCCGGTTCGACGCTACTTATGCTCGTCTGCGCCATGGCCGGCTACGAAAACACCCTCCACGCCTACAAAGAAGCCATTCGCGAACGCTACCGATTCTTCAGTTACGGAGACTGCATGGCCATCGTGGACTGAGCTCGGGTAATCCCCCTCTGAGAAAAACCGGCAGAGGGATCTCTCTTTTGCGTCTATTCCGCGAGGAGTTTTTCGACCTGCTCCTGCAATTTGGGCCTCGCGTTCGTGGAGACCAGCATGCCTTTTTTATTTATGAGCCACATGGCTGGGATGGACTGAATACCAAAGCGTGAGGAAATTTCGTTCTGCCAGCCTTTGCCATCGAAGAACTGCGGCCAGGTCATTCCTTTTTCTTTCGTAAAGCTCTCGAGCTTCGCCTTGTCTTGGTCTAGAGAGACCCCAACGATCTCGAAGCCTTTGGAGTGCAGATTTTCGTAGGCCTGAACGACATTGGGAATTTCATTCACGCATGGCCCGCACCATGTGGCCCAGAAGTCGATGAGCACAACCTTGCCACGCATTTTCGCGAGATCGACTTCCGTTCCATCCATTGCCGTGAACTTCAGATCGAGCGGCTCGGTTTTCAATTTCGACATCACAGCGATACGGTCGATCATAGACTTGATCTGCGGGTTCATCGGGGCCTCTGGGTAGGATTGAAGATGTTGCTCGGCTTTCTTTTGCCACTCGTCTTCGGGCATTTTCCTCACGCCAACCAGCACCGTCATGCCACTGGCTTCGCCTTTGATGGCTTGCGGAGCGTCCGAAGAATTCAGGATTTCGTCCAAAATCGCAGACATGTCGGAACTAGGCGGCAAGCCTGCAAAACCACGCGCACTTGCGGTCTTGGCCTCGAAGATTTTCGCCTGCCAGCGGCGTGCATCACTCGGGGCAGTGGTAGAAAAATCCTTGAGTGACGAATCAAATGCCGTAAGCCCAGACTTCAAGTGGGCAACGGCCTCTTCTCGGGATTTCGGAGGATTGGCGGGATTTTCGAGGCTTTTCATGGCATCCTCCACTTTTTTCCACGCCTCGTCGGCAGTGGAATCGGCGAATGCCATGCTGGTGGTGAGTGCTAAAGCGACGATAAGGCTGATTCGGTGGATAATGGGAAACATCGCCCCTCACAAAACACTCACTTGCGACCTTTTGGCAAGCCTAGCCTTCGCTGAAAAATCTCGATTGCCGCCTCTCGTAAATGTAGTCCTTCCGCAAAATGAAATCTTACCGAAAGGAACTCTGGTTCGAAATTCCCCGGCGGCGCGCGTTTGTGAACATAACCGCAGAGATCGAATCCTGCCTGCGTGAGAGCGGCATCCGGGAGGGCCTCTGCCTCGTCAATGCGATGCACATTTCAG
>CAIWSO010000200.1 GCA_903915315.1 uncultured Spartobacteria bacterium
CATCGAAGAGTAGCAACCGAATCCCCCGTCACTGCATGCCCATCATCACTGAGAAAGAGCTAAAACCCATCTACGATGTGATTGTCGTCGGTTCGGGTGCGGGAGGCGGCCAGTCCGCCTACACGCTGACCATGAACGGAGTCAAAGTCCTCATGCTCGAGGCTGGTCGCAACTACGATCCAATCACCGAGACTCCCATGTTTCAGTCTAAAGCAGACGCCCCTTTGCGAGGGATGAATACGCGCGAGAAGCCGTTCGGTTTTCACGACGCCACCGTGGATGGAGGCTGGGACGTGCCCGGCGAGCCTTACACTCAGGCCTCCTCAGATCCTGCGCAGCGCTTCGACTGGTGGCGCGCTCGAATGCTTGGTGGTCGCACCAACCACTGGGGGCGCATCTCGCTTCGAAATGGCCCTTATGATTTCAAGCCTTACTCTCGAGATGGTCTTGGATTCGACTGGC
The DNA here is from genome assembly GCA_903915315.1 of uncultured Spartobacteria bacterium. Classification (GTDB taxonomy): domain Bacteria; phylum Verrucomicrobiota; class Verrucomicrobiia; order Chthoniobacterales; family Terrimicrobiaceae; genus UBA967. The sequence goes on from CAIWSO010000200.1 coordinate 463, forward strand.
CTCTGACCTACGATGAGATCGCGCCGTATTACGACTTGGTCGAGATGCTCGTCGGTGTTTATGGCTCGAATGAGGGACTCGAAAACACCCCGGATTCCCCTAATGGAACACTCCTTCCGCCACCCAAAGCACGCGCCGGCGAGCTTTTTGTCAAAAAACACATCGCCAAAGATGGAATGTCCGTCATCCCCATCCACAGGGCAATCCTGTCGACGCGACAGGATCATGTGAACTTCCCAGCCCGCCTTCATCCCAATAATCCAACGGCCCAAAGAATCATCGCGAAGGCGATGCAAGAACGCTCCGCCTGCTTCTGGGCGACGGACTGTGGGCGCGGTTGCTCCATCAAAGCGAACTACCAGTCCACCACGGTCCACCTGCCTCCGGCTTTAGCGACTGGCAACCTCGACATTCTATGCAACGCCCACGCGCGTGAGGTCACCGTTGGAACAGACGGCAAGGCCAATGGCGTGATCTACATCGACAAGGCCACCGGCATGGAGCGAACCGTGAATGGACGAGCCATCATTCTCGCAGCCAGTTCGGGCGAGACCGCGCGCATCTTGCTGAACTCAAAGTCGCGGCTTTTTCCCGATGGCCTTGCAAATGGTTCCGGTCTGGTTGGCCGGTACATCATGGATACCGTCGGCACAAGGCTCGGCGGCACTGTGCCGGCCTTTGAGAACATGCCTGTCCACAACGAGGAAGGTGCAGGCTCCCACGTCTACATCCCGTGGTGGCTTTACCAAGATGCGAATAAACTGGGGTTTGCCAGGGGCTACCATATTGAATTCTCGACAGGACGCCGAATGCCGAGCCTCGGGGCCGGCCAGGCGGGGCCAGGATATGGCCGGAGTTACAAGGAAGAAGTCCGCAGGAAATATGGTGCGGCCATTAGTTTTGCTGGGCGCGGTGAAATGATCCCCAACAAAGATTCCTTTTGCGAATTGGACCCAGATGTCAAAGATCAATGGGGAATTCCAGTCCTGCGCTTCCATTGGAAATGGTCGGAGCACGAGACGAAACAGGCTGCGCACATGCAGGCCACGTTTGCGAAGATCATCGAGGCGATTGGAGGCCACCCGCAAAAACCGCAATCCGATGGCACCAAAGCGATCGAGCCCGGCGGATCCATTATTCATGAGGTTGGGGGTGCCATCATGGGCTCTGACAAATCAAAGTCCGTCACCAACCGCTGGAACCAATGTTGGGAAGTGCCCAACCTCCTCCTCAACGACGGATCCGCTTTCTGCAGCAACGCGGACAAAAACCCCACGCTCACCATCATGGCTTTTGCCTGGCGCGCAAGCGAACATCTCATCGACGAAATGCGGAAGGGAAACATCTAAGCGCACGACCATGGACCCCATCTTTCCAGATTTCCCAAACTCCCAAGATCAATCCGAACGGATCAATCGGCGGCAGGCAATTCTTTGGATCACCGCAGCCGCAGCTGCCGCTGCCACTTTTCCTCATGCATCAGCCCAAGGTCGCCTTTCTCGTCAGGTTGGCTCACCGACGACTCCACACGGAAACCGCATCGGTTGGGATCCTGTTCTCAACAAGGTTTACGCTCCCGGCGAATTGTGGCCTTTGACCCTATTCGCCAAGCAACGCAGAGCAGCAGCCTCCCTCACAGATCTCATTCTCCCACCGGATTCCCCTTCCGATAAACTGCCTTCACAACTCGGTGTTCACGACTTCATCGACGAATGGATCAGTTCTCCATACGACGAAACTGAAAAAGACCGTGCTGTAATCGTTCAAGGACTCGACTGGATCGACGCCGAAGCCAACCGCCGTTTCAAAAACGATTTTGCCGATCTTCCTGAGGAACAAAAATGCAAGATAGCGGATGACATTTGCGGAAAAAAACCAGTAAAAAAAGACCTCAAAGCCCAAGCGATGTTTTTTGAACGCTTCCGCTACCTCGCCGCAAGCGGCTACTACACAACTCCGCAGGGTTGGAAAGACATTGGATATGTTGGAAATGTGCCGATGTTAGAATTTCCGGGACCCACACCGGAAGCTTTGGAGCATCTGGACCTTGCTTAACCCGACTTCCGCACTTTAAAAAGTGGTTTCGTTGATTTCAAACGACTTGCGGTGTTTTTCAGCCGTTTTTTCTCCGCTACATTTTGCACCGTTTTCGAACGGCTTGGCAGACAGAATAGAGAGGTGACAGACACTTTCCCGCTTACTTCGCAGGCGATCATGGCATGTCCATGCTGGCGAGTACGCTTCGGGAATGTGCGTTGTTCAATGACGAAGGAGGGCTGTGCTACGCCTCCCCCCGCGACATTGAGAAGTACACTCAACTTTGCAATAAGGACACTGCAAGTCGATAAATTAAGTACCTTGAAATAAGAAAGATATTGCTGAGAACTTCTGAGGGGAGGGGCAGCGCAACCGATGGAACCGCCACATTATTCATTTATCTTCCGTTAGCTGACGTGGACAGGATGTCGCCGAAGATTCGGACGCTATACGAAACAGAACGGTCGAAGCAGGGACAGCAAGCAAATGACAGAGCAGTGCAATGAGTTCATCTAAAGGGGCTACGCAGGGAACACACCCGTGGCAAAACGTATTTCTTCTCAATTCAAGCCGTCAATCCTGCCCTACTTCTCCCACTCGCTAACCTTGAATCTGAGATTCGTCGCTTTCTCGCTTACTGATCGGCGCACGTGCTCCGCTACTCCGAATGAAAACTCGGTGACGGCGTTCATGTTTTTTCGATCCGTCCTAAATAGCAAAGCAGCGAACCGGAAATGTGCCGAAAGCCTTCACCTTTGGCGGTACGGCGAAGAACTGAAAGCCCGTCTCCGGCAACTGCGCCAGGCCGGTCATATGCTCGACAATGGGAATTTCGCTGCCAAGCAGGATGCTGTGCGCGGGGCGCGCTTTGCCCCGAGTGTCGTCTATGTTGTAGGAGTCGATGCCGACTAGTTTCACGCCGCTCTGCTTTAGAAAAAGGGCAGCTTCTTCAGTAAGAAACGGGTGCTCCTCGAAATAG
>CAIWSO010000201.1 GCA_903915315.1 uncultured Spartobacteria bacterium
AGCAGCTTAGGCGCTGACAAGTAAGAATGGGTGTGGCAGCCACAAGGTGGGCGAGGATTGATGGAGTAATGCGTGATTTCATGGTGGAATCTTTCATGACTAATGATGTCTCGTTGAGTTGAGAAGTAGCGCACTTCGTTCAAGGCACGAAGCAGCGGAATAATGAGATATTCTGATCATTTGCCTCTGCCGTCTATCGCGCATTCGAACGATATGACGGTGCATATTTTCATGATTGCTCGATGAGGTAAGTCTCCCCGGCGGTGGTCTCGAATTGGATCAGATCCTTTCCTTCACCTGTGGCCTTGTCCCTTGAGAAGGGTGAGGGTTGATCTCATGGTTGCGGGTTGGAGATCTTTCTACGTTCGATTATCTTGCCCTATCGGGCTCCCTGCGGGAGTTTGATTCGCCGTTTTCAACTGCTCACCCTTGCAGTGCTAGTTCTCTCGGCTTAAAACTTCAATGGAGCTCTTCCAAATATTTGACTTTAAATAAATGAAAGTATCGTTTAATGATACTTTTCCGTGCCAATAAAGCATAAATTCCACCTTCCTGTTTCATCGCCACTGATTTCTCATGGGCAACTCAAGGACGCATTGGCTTCCTATGGGAACCCTCGCATGAAGATTTCTCGGATGTTGGCGGGAGGGGACTTGATACCCTTGCGAAGGGGCCTCTACTTGAGAGATCACACAGTCGATCCGATATCTTTGGCATCGGCGATTTATGGGCCTTCCTATATTAGTTACGAGTCCGCGCTGGCATGGCATGGCTTGATACCCGAAAAGGTAGGAGCTATCATGAGCGCCACTCTCAAGCGGCCTGCCGACTTTGAAAACCAAATGGGCCATTTTTGGTATCACCATATCCCGGACCGTATTTTTTCGGTTGGGATCGAGCGGGTGGATGACCTTCTGCTCCCGTGGTTGCTGGCTTCGCCGACGAAGGCGCTCTGTGATTCTGTGGCCCGCGATGCCTCCATCCGATCTCAAAAAGATGTCTGCGCGTGGTTAGAATCGATGCGAATCAATGCGCTCCCAATGATTGATCGGGAACAACTCGCCGCATGCGCCGCTAGCTACGGTAGCCCCGCTGTTCGACACCTCGCCCGTTATTTAAAAAAAACTCCGACTTCATCATGATTCATCCCGCACTTTCCGCATTGATCGATCGCTACCAACCTCAGACTTCCAGCGACTACCAGAGCGCTGTGCGCGAGATTGTGCAGGAGATTGCGCTGCTCGGTCTCTGGCGCACCCCGTTCTACGAGCATGCCGCGTTCTACGGAGGCAGTGCCTTGAGGATTTTTCATGGATTGCAGCGATTCTCAGAGGATCTTGATTTTTCGCTTCTTCAGCCCCAGTCGGGTTTTTCGCTCAAACCCTATCTTGGTGCGGTGGCTGACGAGTTGGCGGCTTGGGGCTTCGAGTTTCGGGCCGAAGAAATTGCGAAATCCAACCCCACCTCGATTGAATCCGCTTTTTTAAAAGGCAGCACCATGATCAACCTTTTACAAATTGGGGCTCCGCCAGAGGTGGCCTCGCGTCTACCGGCAGGGCAACTCATTCGTATCAAACTCGAGATTGATATCGACCCACCACGAGGCGCAACAACCCAAATGACCACCCGCCTAGTGCCCACGCCCCATCAGGCTCGCGTTTACGATCTTCCCAGTCTATTTGCTGGCAAGCTCCATGCGGTGCTATGCCGCAAGTGGAAGACTCGCGTCAAGGGGCGGGATTTCTACGACCTCGTCTGGTATATCGGCCGCCGTGTTCCTCTGAATTTATCTCATCTCGAAGCTCGGATACGGCAATCGGGCGATTGGCTTCATGAAAGGCCACTCGATTCTGCCGGACTCTCGTTGCTATTACAGGAGCGCTTCACTACCATCGACTTTGATCAAGCAAAAGAGGATATCGTCCCATTTCTTAAAGATCACCGTGAGCTTGCCCTGTGGTCCCAAGGGTTCTTTAGCGAGTTGATTCCGCAGATTCAGATAGCCGCGATTTGATCTATGAGATTCTTCCGCAAAGGCCGGAGAATCAGATCTTCTGATTGGTCTTAGCTCTCCCCTCACCACTCCCCCTCCGCGCGTTGACTCGGTGCTCCGCTTCGCTCGGGTTGCCCACCCTGGGCTACACATTTGTCTCTCCCTTTAGATCAGTGCGCTATCGCGCGGGTGTTCTACGCTGCGCTCCGTTTGCCTCGGTGCTCCGCTTCGCTCCGGTTGCCTCCTTACTACGGTTGCCCTCCCAGGGCTACACATTTGTCTTTCCCTTGGGATCAGTGCGCTTTCGCGCTGGTGTTCGCTCCCGCTCATGTCGCCCTACGGGCTGCCTTCGGCAGGCTACCCAGCCAGCGCCCGCTGGCATGTGATCCAGTTTCCGCTTCCTCCATCTCCTCTCTGTGTTTATGGTCGCATGCATGTCTGGTCTGCATCAACCGCACGACAAAATCGTCAAAGCCACC
>CAIWSO010000202.1 GCA_903915315.1 uncultured Spartobacteria bacterium
GAGCAACTTGCAGGATTAAAGCGTCTGGAAAGCTTCACTTTTAGGGGGTCCCCCGTCAAAGGGCATGCCTTCGCGAAATATGAAGGCTGGACCAAGCTCAAGAGCATCCGCTTCCATTCCAACAACCTTGATGATGAGGGACTCGGCAATGTTTGCGAAAGATTTCCCAACCTCGAGTCTCTGAATCTCATTCATTCACACGACATCACCGATGCAAGTGCTGCGCACCTTTTGAAACTGCCAAAGCTCAAAAGCATCCAGATCAACGGCCCAAAAATCACGGCCGCAATGCTTAAAAACCTCCCGCGCCTGCCTCTGGAGCACGCAATGATTGATCAGGGAGCCATTCAATCCGCATCCGAGGCTATCGCCACGATGAAAGCAGTGCCGACGCTTCGTCGCCTCGCGATTGGCGGCAAGCCGCTCACAGATGCCGACCTGACGGCGCTCGCAGGCGTCAGCCAGATTGAGGAGTTGTCTTTCGAGAATCTTGACCTGCCCGACCCCCGGCTACAGCAACTGCAGGCATTCGCGTTTTTGAAGACGCTCACGCTTGCCCTCCGGCCCGCAGGCTACCCCTCCTCAACTCAGTCCAAAATCAAGGCTCTCCTGCCTAAAGTAGAGGTGAAATTTGTGCAGTAATCCGCAGACATTCTTGATCGCATCAAGCTCAACGCCGCGTTCCTCGCCCAAAGGAGAAACTTGCTCAGGAACTAAATTTTTTCCTGCCTCTACTCTGCGCACATCCTCGGGCTTCTGATTTGCTCCCACTCGCACTGCATTGAATCGGCTTCAACCCATTGCTAGATCAAAACCGCGAAAACGGCGAAAAGAGATAGATAACCTGAGGTTGTCAAACGGCTCGTGATCCCGCGATTTTAAAGGCGATGGCAAACACCAATGAGATGGGCCGCAGCGAAAGTCGCCCCGAAACACCACAAGCTTCTTAGCACCTCAAGCATTCCGCTTCTGTATGGAAGCTTTGCCAGCCTTCTTGATCGCTTTTCTAACTGGAACTTTTTTCGCCGCCTTCGTTTTTTTGTTGCCCGCACTTTTATCCGTTGTTTTGGCACTGGGTGAGGATCGACCTTTTTTCCTAATGGGAGCGGTATTCTCTGGAGCTGTGGGAACTGTTGCGACGGATTCGATTTCCACTCCAAAGATGGATGAGAGATCTCCATCCTCAATTTCAGTGGGTGCTCCAACAGGCAACACAGCGCTCCGTCCTGCGGCCGCAAGAAGATCCTGCATATCCACTCCGCGAAGCGTAAAAAACAGCTCCGGCTTTGAGTCCAAGCGGGCGCCTACACCATAGAGGACGGCTGCGACATGCTTGCACATATCTGCCCAGTCGGGACAACTACAGCTGAGTCTAATTTCCTTGGGTGATGGAAAAAGCCCGGTCTGCTTTGATGTGAGGAACTCTAAGAGTTCCTTGGAAAGGCGGCCTTGGAGGAGGTCGAGTAGGTTCGTGACTTGGCCGGTTGCCGCATCGACAAATGTCTTCCAGCGCCCGCTCGCGAGCGGGTTGATTGTGACCGAGACTTTGTAGAGCGAAGAGCCTTGCACTAGAGCCGCGACGCTCCCTGTTTCGATTTTCAGATCGATCACCGATCCGTTGCGTGCGTATGAGCGACCGCGGGGGAGACGGTTTTCGTAGTCGCTGTAAGCCTCTAGATTTTGACACCAAGCCTTGCCCCAGAATGTCTTTGCAATCGACCGGCCTTCAATGACGACCGGATCGAGCTTTTGTCCGATCTTTTGAAGCTTCGCTGCTGACTTTGATGCCTTCGCGAGACGCGCTGCGCGCGAAACATATGGTTTGTAGAATCCCCAGGACATAAGACGCGGAGAATTTATTCTGCCAATGCGGTTCGAATGTCGAGGGAAACAAAGTCCAGTAATTCCTCATTCGACATTTCAGTGAGCTGGGTTTCAGCACCGCCCTCGGCTGCCAGAAGCGAATCGGAGAGCGACTTTTTACGACTAATGAGTTCGTCAATCCGCTCCTCGATCGTCCCACGACAGACAAATTTGTGCACAAGAACATTCCGTTTCTGGCCGATCCGAAAGGCGCGATCGGTGGCCTGATTCTCAATCGCAGGATTCCACCAGCGGTCGAAGTGGATGACATGGCTGGCCGCCGTGAGTGTGAGCCCAGTGCCCCCAGCTTTCAGGGAAAGCACAAAAAACGGGGGGCCATCATCGCGTTGGAATTCTTCCACCATTTTGCGACGTTGGGGGACGGGCGTTCCTCCGTGAAGAACCAGCCCAGGTCTCCCAAAGACACTCCTAAGGTATTCCTCCAACGGTTGTGTGATTTCGCGAAACTGAGAAAATATGATGACCTTTTCCTGCCGCGAGGCGATCTCCTCGGCGAGAGCGGCAAGCCGCAAAAACTTACCACTGGCATTGGGATCATACCCGCCATCACCGGCCCAATGATCCGGATGGTTGCAGATTTGTTTGAAACGCATCAGATACGCGAGCACCAGTCCCCTGCGTTGGATGCCATCCGTGATCGTCTCGAGCTTTTCCGCAAGTTCGGCCACGGTTTTCTCGTAAAGCACGGCCTGCCTCTTGGCGAGCGGGCACCATGCGATTAGTTCCGTTTTGTCCGGCAGGTCCGCGATGATCCGGCGGTCGGTTTTGAGGCGTCTTAAAAGATAAGGAGAGATGAGGCGCCGAAGTGGAGCGAAGTTGGGCGGAGCACCGGCCTGAATGCGCTTTATCGCGAGCGAGAACTCGGAAGCGTTCCCGAGCAATCCGGGGTTTAAAAAGTCGTAGAGCGACCAAAGATCACCCAGTCGGTTTTCGATCGGTGTTCCGCTCAAAGCAATGCGAGAGCGGGCTGGGATGGCTTTCACCATGCGCGTCTGCTTACTCGCTGGATTCTTAATCGCCTGCGCCTCGTCAAGAATGAGCAGGCCCCATGTGCGTTCCTTCAACCATTCCAAACGCGACGCCTGACCGTAGGTGGTAAGCGCAAGGTCGCAGCCTTGCAAAAAATGCTCCGCACGCTCCAAATTACGCCAGCTCTCCGGCGGGGTCTCCGAAGGATGCAGACACACTGCACGCAGGCGCGGGGCGAAGCGTGAAATTTCAGACTGCCAGTTCGCCAGAAGCGATGCGGGGGCGATCAACAACGAGGGCGCTCCGGTGGCTCC
>CAIWSO010000203.1 GCA_903915315.1 uncultured Spartobacteria bacterium
ATCGTTATTTTCCATTAAGCATCGGTTCCACTCGCGGTCTTTAACTTTACGCTTTCGATGTCCAGTTCGAGTAATCGCCCCATTGTCGATGTTCTGATTCACTGCCCGGGATCGCATGGCGTCATTCCTGATCAGGTTCACAAACAGGCCTCGGCGTTGCATCAAATGGGGGTAAAGGTTCTCCTTCTCTGCGCTCCGGGATTTCTGAGAACCCGAAACGCCGAATATCCCGTTGCCGTTTGCATGGATGAGGGGGCTAGCTCACAAAACCAAGGCAGTTCCTCGAAAAAGTTAGCCAAGTCGCTTCAATCCGTTCGCAACCAATTTCGCCTTGCTTGGGAAATCTATAAGCACCGTCCAAGCATTGTCCTCGCCGCTAGTCATATTGAGATGCATGCGGCTCTCTGGATTTGGCCGCACATCCTGCTCGCGCTTTTCTTCAAGACCATCTACGCGATGAACCTGCATTTTTCGCCGAAGGACAAAAATAGCGGCGGTAAATGGTGGTCGCGTCTTTCGAGCAGCCTGGCATTTGAGCCGTTCCGCATCGCGGTTGCTCACAAGCATATCTCGCATCCCGTCGCGGTGCCGAAGTTCGTGCGAATGGTGGAAGTGCCGATCGGCCCGGAAAAGATCATATCTATTCCGGAAAACGTCAAAAAAATCCGAAAGGAATGGAACGTACCCCGTGGCAAGAAGGTGTTCATGGCTTTCGGTTCGATCCGAAACCATAAAAACCTCGACCTTTCCATTCGCGCCCTGCTGGATAATCCGAATGCCTTTCTGGTGGTGATCGGCAATGCTCCAAGCCATAAGGATCGCCCGCTTAAATACTATCAAATGCTTGCGGATGACCTAGGGTTGAGCAAGAGAGTCTTTATTTCGGATATGTTTGTCCATGATGTGAAGAGGTTGAGTTATTTTATGGCTGCGGACTTTTTATTGCTCACTCATGCTGGTTCCTTCCACTCCCAAACATCCTCGCTGACGACCGCCGTGAACGCTCGGCGTCGCGTTCTGGCGTCGAGCGGGTCGAGTCCGATGCGCGACCTGGTCGAGCATTACGGCTTGGGGGTTTTTGTTGAACCCGACTCTAGTGAGGCTGTGGCGGACGGTATGGCAACGCTCCTTAATTCGGAACTACCCGAGCCGAGGTGGGAAGATTACGAAAGCTATGCGACTTGGGAAACCAACGTCACCCGCCTCATCCAAGCCTCCAGTGATTTCATCAATAACAGGCCAACTCCGCAGAGACAGTTTGAAGGGTTGGAGGACGAGTCGGCGCCCTTGCCCACAATCATCAGGGCACGAACACTTCTGAAGACGAAGCCGGAACGGGTTAAAAAGTCTTCAGTCCCGCCTAGTGTCATCTCGTCGGTTCCGAAATCCAAACCGAAAGTACCAGTCCAAGCGGAGATCAAAGTCCCGAAAAAGCAAGGTAGACCGGCCAAGGCGGCGCAAAAAGATACCAAGTCCCCAACGGCCCCAGTCAAGCCGATCTCGATCCCTGCCACGCCTACGAAACGTGGA
>CAIWSO010000204.1 GCA_903915315.1 uncultured Spartobacteria bacterium
AACCCGCTGCCGCTGTCGCCGCCAAACCCGCTGCCGCTGTCGCCGCCAAGCCCGCTGCCGCTGTTGCCGCCAAGCCCGCTGCCGCTGTCGCCGCCAAACCCGTTGCCGCTGTTGCCGCCAAACCCGCTGCCGCTGTCGCTGCCAAACCCGCTGCCGCTGTCGCCGCCAAACCCGTTGCCGCTGTTGCTGCCAAGCCTGGAGCCCCCTCCGCCGCTAAGCCCGGTGCACCCGCTGCGGCCAAACCCGCGCCGACCTTTATCCCAACACCAGATATGCCGCCAGACGAGTTGGTTGGGACCACACTAGGGAATTACACAATCGAAGCCAAACTCGAGGAGCGCGATTCGAAGACCCTCTATCGCGCCAAGCAAACCAATGTGGATCGTCAGGTGATTCTTTTTGTCTTGAACTCCCAAGCCGCTCAAGATGCCGAGGTCGTGGCGCGCTTCAAAGCAGACGCCAAAGCCAAAGCCCGCGTATCAAATGTGATGGTTTCGTCCGTGTACGAGGGAGGAGAAGCCAATGGCACACACTTCTACTCGTGCGAATTTGTGGCGAGCCCCACCCTCGCCCAACTCCAAGAACGGGGAACCACAATCGATCTTAAAACGGCACTCCAAACAATGAAGGTGATCGCCGATGTCTCCGAGTTTTTTGCCAAAGAAAAGATCCCCCATCTCGATTGGACCCCCAATCACATTCTCATCAAATCGGGCCAGCCTCCTCAGATTTCCAACATCGCCTGTGAGGTCCGCCAGAACCCATCCACGCGTGCGGAAGAAATAGCTGCAATTGGAAAAATGCTACTTCCGTCCATTGATAACTCGCCCGCATCGAGTGCCGCGAGGGAGATTGCAACCAAGATGGCAACAAGTCCTCAATCGTTTCCAACATGGAAGTCCGTCGCGGATCTCGCTGCATCCAAAATGCCCAAGTCTGCACCAGCGGATGCAAAAAAAATCCAAGCTCAAGATTTGGCGTTGAACAAAGCGGTAGTGGAAACAAAACAAAAAAACCGTCGCAACGTGATGCTTGGCAGCGCGCTCTCGCTCACACTGACCATCGTCGCTTGCTTTGCCGTCTATAAAGCAGTGACCAGAACCGATGTGACCATCAAGGATCTCGGCACCATGATCGAAATCCCGGCTGGCGAGTTCCAATACCAGGATAAGACCATGACACTTCCGACTTTTTACATTTCCAAGTATGAGGTCACCATAGCGGAGTATAATGAATTCCTGAAATTCCTTAAGGAAAACCCAGATAAGGCGACTTCCTTTGACAGCCCGGACCAACCGAAAGGGAAGACCCACGTCCCTGCGGATTGGGCAGACTTGAATGAACTCAAGCCCCCTATGCCTGGTTACTACACCCGCGCGAGGAAATGGGGGAAATACCACGATGCGCCACTCACGTTGGACTCCCCGGTTTTCGGTGTGGATTGGTATGATGCCTATGCCTACGCCAAGTGGAAGGGCCAGCGCCTTCCCACCGAGCAGGAATGGGAAAAAGCCGCGCGAGGCAAAAGCAAAGGTCTTTATCCTTGGGGAGATGAAAACAAGCCCGAGTGGGCTAATACAGGCATTGATTTCACCCCCAATCCCAAAGCTGGTGGAGAGAAGGATGGCGGCAAGCGTTACACCCTAGTCAACTTCCCGAAAACGGATAAAAGCAGCTACGGCGTATTCGGAACTGCTGGAAACGTCTCCGAATGGACCTCGACAATTGGCGAGGAGCCCAAGAATCCCGTCATTCGCGGCGGCAACTGGAAAACAAAGGAATACCATTCCACTCGACGCATATTGAAACTGTCGGAACTCCAGAGTGATGATGCCCTTGGTTTCCGAACAGCCAGCGACGCGCCATAATGAGCGTATTGTCACTTATTGGTAAACGATCGAAGTGCTCTTTTGGCCTTCAGAGGCGCCCGTTCTTGTCCTGCTTCGCACTCGCAGCGGCCACCCTTCTTTTGTCTCTGCACGTAGCCACGGCCCAACTGCAAATCGATATCACACTCAAGCGCACGCTTTATATCGCCTATGAGCCACTCATCGTGAATGTCAGCATCACGAACCTCTCCGGCGCTTCTCTCGAGCTCGCCGACAGCGGCAGAAATCATTGGTTCAGCTTCCAAATCGAAACTCTCGACAATCGCCCTGTCGCCCCCCGCCCTGGTCGTGCCACGGATACCCCCATCACTCTCGAGGCAGGACAAAGGATCACCCGTTCCGTCAATCTCACCCCGTTGTATCCCATTACCGAATATGGAGGATATCGTATCCAAGCCTCGGTTTACGCGGCCTCCCTCGGCCAGTATTTTAACTCCCCACCACTCAATGTCGAGATCACCGAAGGGCGTGTTGTTTACGAGAAGACAGTCGGGGTCCCCCAGTCCGAAAACAAAGCCGCTTCGATCCGCCACATTGCCTTACTCACTCACCGATTGCCGAACAGTTCCCAGCTTTACATCCGAATCCAAGAATCCAAAACTGGTACCATTTTTTGCACCCACCGCCTTGGACGCCTTGTTTCTTCTGGTCCGCCAGACATTGTATTGGATTCCCAAAATCGCCCTCACATCCTCCAGAACGTCGCCCCCAAAGTCTTCCTTTATTCTCTCATTGGTCTCGATGGGGAGGTCATCGAGCGCAAGACTTACAACCAAACACGACGACACAAGCCATTTCTGAAGTTAGGCCCCGATGGCAACGTCGCCACACAAGGCGGTGAGGAATCGCTCCCCGAAGACATCGCCGCCGTGAAACCTCTGCCAACGACTGCCGACCGACCTGTTCCTGTACCTGGAGCAGACCCAGACCCGAATGATAAAAGGCCCAAAAACCTCTTGTCCGAGTAAAAGGCGTCTCCACATATCTCTCTCCGTCTTGGAAACGGAGTTCGCAACCACTTTGGGGTGATGCCCCCATACCCCCCAAAAAAACAGGCTTTAATGTGTGTTCGGTAAAACAAAACCACACATTATGAAAACACGCCTCCTACTTGGATCCCTTCTCTCAGCCGCCACCATGCTGGTCGGTTGTCAGACAGCCTCCCATCAAATCTGCGAAACCGGCATCTATTGCAGCAAGTGCAAAACCGTCCTCGTTCAACGAACGGATTGCATGCGCAAGGGTAAAACTTCCCCAGTCTGTCATGATAAAAGCAACAAGTCGCTTTGTGCCGATTGCGAGTCCATAGCGAACACTTTTTTCAAAACGGGAACTCTCAACAAAAAATGCCCCTCATGCAAAGGCACTCTTATACCATTGTCTCTTTGAAATTAGACTTTAAAACCGCAAGAGAAGGGGGCATGGCCG
>CAIWSO010000205.1 GCA_903915315.1 uncultured Spartobacteria bacterium
GATGTCCGCGACAAGTGGCGATCCCGCTATTCGCAGATGCTCGTCGATGAGTTCCAAGATACCAACCGCCTCCAACTCGATCTCGTGAGCATGTTGGCTTCTGGCTCGCCTCCGAATATTTGCGTGGTGGGCGATGACGATCAGAGCATCTACGGGTGGCGCGGAGCAGAGGTGTCGAACATCCTGGAGTTTGAAAACCACTTCCCCGATCCCGAGATCATCCGTCTCGAGCAAAATTACCGCAGCACGAATGCGATTCTTTCGACCGCGAATCGCCTCATCAAAAACAACCCCCGCCGGCGTGGAAAGAACCTTTGGAGTTCGCAGGAAGGCGGCGAACCGGTCCATGTCGTCTGTGTGCCGGATGATAAGATCGAAGCGGAATTCGTCATCAACGAGGTCGGTGCGCTCCGTGCCACGAACCAGATCCCGTGGGAACACTTCGCGATCATCTATCGCATGAATGCACAGTCCCGTCTGCTGGAGGAAAATCTCCGCCGGATGCGCATCCCGTATCGACTCGTCGGCGGCAAAAGTTTTTTTGATCGTCGGGAAATCAAGGACGTTCTGGCGACGATGACTTGCCTCGTTAACCCCGATGATGACATCTCGCTCCTTCGCATCATCAACACACCGCCGCGCGGCATCGGTGCGACGACAGTCCAACTCGCACTCGATCAAAGCGCCGTCGCAAATAAGAGTCTTTTCGAAACTCTCACCTCGCCGGATTTTGCCGTCGAGATCTCGCGCAAGACAGCGGCTTCGATCCGCGAATTCGGAGACGAACTCGCTTCCACGCGCATTCACCTTCTCACGCCTGGAGCCGACGTTTGCGGCATCGTGTCGCGATTCATCAACGATTCTGGGTATATGGACGACCTTAAGCGCTCCTGCAAAACGCCCGAAGAAGCGCTCAACCGCGAGAGCGGCGTGAAGGAAATCCTGAACGCCCTCGCTGAACACCAGAATCGCAAACGCGGCGACATCCGTGATTTTCTCGACGAACTTTCTCTCAACCGCGAGCGCGAAGAGGACAAAAAAGAAGACGCAAAGGGACTCACTCTTATCACCATGCACGCCGCGAAGGGCCTCGAGTTTCCCCACGTTTTTCTGGTTGGAGCGGAAGATGGCATCCTTCCCCACGAGCGCTCGAAAAGCGAAGGCACCGTCGATGAGGAACGCCGCCTCTTTTATGTCGGCATCACCCGCGCCATGAAATCACTCACGATCACCCATTGCCGCAACCGCACCAAATTTGGATCCGCCATGTCCTGTCGCCCCAGCCCGTTTCTCAAGGAGGCCGAGGGCGAGGGCGTTCTTGTGGAATCTTATGAGGACATCATGAGCCGCCCTGTGGCCGAGGAAGATATCGTGACTTCCTTCGCTTCTCTTCGCGCCATGCTCGCGCAGGATTAATCGGGTTTGTAAAAAAATAGACACCCGCTGAGGAGGTGTTGATTTTTAGCCATCCGAGGTGACCGCCTACCTAGGGAAGAGGCTTGGCATGGCATTTGCTAAAGGAGGTTTTGCATCACTTGGCCTCAGTGGCCAAGCCGCGCAAATCCAACACAAATCCATGATCAAATCAAAAACCATACTGGCAGGCCTCGCTGCAGCGCTTATTGCGGCAGGTTCTCTCATCCCAACACGGGCTCTAGCGCAAGAAGCCCCGCCTACACCCGCTATCGCAGCCGAAGCAACAACAGTTGCCTCCGAGGAAAAGGCTCCGCCGTCTTTGGAGCAGCGAATTGCGGGACTTGAGGCCTACATTAACAATGTAGATCCCGCAGGCAGCAAGGTCGAAGCCGTCGCGGGCCCAGGCCATAATGGCTGGATGATGACAGCTGCGGCGCTAGTGCTGTTCATGACTCTTCCCGGCTTGGCGCTCTTCTACGGCGGCCTCGTTCGCTCGAAGAACGTTCTCTCCATCCTCGCCATGTGCCTCGGCCTTGCAGGAATGGTGACGATCCTCTGGTGGGCGGTCGGTTACAGCCTTGTCTTTGGAACGAACTTCAACAGCCCATTTCTCGGCGGTTCGGAGTTTTTCTTCCTTCAAGGCGTGAATGCGGCCCCTAACACAACTTACGCCTACTGGATTTCACAGAGCGTCTTCTGTGTTTACCAACTCACCTTCGCGATCATCACCCCGGCGCTTATTTTCGGAGCTACGGCGGAACGCATGAAGTTTTCGGCCGTTATGCTATTTAGCTTCCTCTGGATGTTCGTGGTTTACTTCCCCCTCGCCCACATGGTCTGGGGCGGCACGGGCTTGATGAACGGTGTCTGGAATGCTGACGCCAAGATCCCTGCTATCGACTTCGCTGGCGGAACCGTGGTTCACATGTCATCGGGTTGGTCAGCCCTTCTCCTTTGTATCCTTCTTGGTCGCCGCCTCGGCTTCGGCAAAGTGCCAATGCCTCCACACAGCATGGTTCTCTGCATGGTCGGCACGGGCATGCTCTGGGTCGGATGGTATGGTTTCAACGCCGGCAGCGCCCTCGCCGCCGACGGAGTTGCTGCTAACGCCTTCCTCACAACTACCATCGCCGCAGCTGTAGGAGCTTTTGTTTGGGCGATGCTGGAAGCCATTCTCAAAGGTCACCCAAGCGTTCTTGGGTTCTGCTCGGGAGCCGTCGCTGGCTTGGTCGTTATCACTCCTGCTGCCGGATTCGTGGATTCGACTGGAGCCGTGATCATCGGCGCCTTGGCTGGCATCGTTCCTTTCTTCGCCGTGACCTACATGAAAGGCAAACTCGGTTACGATGACGCTCTCGACACATTCGGAGTTCACGCCGTAGGCGGAACAATGGGCGCGCTCTTGACTGGCTTCCTCGCAACTCCATCGGTCAACTCGAACCTCATCAGCGATGCCTACGCCGCCAAAAATGGCCTCAAGGCTGCCATCGAGGGTGGAACCCTCTGGGTGCCACAAGTGCAAGCCATCGCCCTCACTCTGGCTCTCGCTCTTGGTGGAACATTCCTCATCACCATGATCATCAAAGCGACCATCGGACTCCGCTCGACTGCGGAAGAGGAATCCGCTGGGCTTGACCTCTCCGACCACAACGAAGAAGGCTACCTCATCAAATAACAATCGAAGTCCAATAGAGAAAAAAATCCTATGAAAAAAATCGAAGCCATCATCAAGCCCTTCAAACTCGAGGAAGTCAAAGAAGCACTAGCCGATCTCGGTATTGAGGGTATGACCGTGAGTGAAGTCAAAGGATTCGGTCGCCAAAAAGGGCACACCGAAATCTACCGTGGCAGCGAATATACGGTCGACTTCCTGCCAAAAATCAAAATCGAAGTCGTTCTGTCTGATTCCGCATTGGATAGCGCGTTGGCCGCGATCGTAAAGTCGGCGAAAACCGGAAAAATCGGAGACGGAAAGGTCTTTGTCTCCGCTGTCGAAGAAGCCATCCGTATTCGCACGGATGAAACCGGCGAAAAAGCCATCTAAGCCGAAACCGGTCATAGCAGTTAACAAAGCGGCGGGGGTCTTACGATCCCCGCCGTTCTTGTTTTGAGAAGAATCGCTTTTCTCGTTTTCGCATCGAAGCGCTCGATGGCGTAGCGGAGCATCGTGCGGGGCATTCGGGAACCGTGCTTTTCTATAAAGGTCATGACACCGCTTTCATCAACCTTACCCGCTTCACGCAGCATCCATCCTGTGGCCTTGTGGATGAGATCCTCGGCGTCTTTAAGAAGGGATTCTGCAAAACGGAGAGTCAGTGAAATATCGCCGGACTTGATCCATGCCCATGTTGACACGATGGCGATCCGTCTTTCCCACAGCGAACGCGATTGAAGAAGCTTGGCAAGGGGGGCGGGATTGTGGGTTTCCAGCAAAAATCGACCGCATAAATCCGCAGCCGATATATCGACAAGATCCCAGTTGTTTATATGTGGAAGATGCGAGATATAGAGTTCAAAGAGTGTCTGCCTTGCTTCCGGGTGCTCGGCTTGCCTCGATTGGGCAACCCAAATCACAAGGCAACACATACGCTCCTCATGCCAACGGGATTTCAGCAAAGGGAGAAGGTCAGCGGGGGCAGCAGATAGAAACCCCTTGGCTAAAGCTCTCACTTCGGGAACCGGAACCCCCAGAAAATCGTCATTCTCGGCATATTCACCTGGAGCGATCTTAAAGAATCGGCGCACCAAGAGGGCCTTGTTCGGTTGCGAAAGGGCTTGGAGGCGCTCTGATATTCGGGAAGCGATATCGCTCATAACGACGGCCACTTGACTTCGGATAGCGCGATGGGGGCAATACAAAACGGAGGAAATCCTTAATCTTCTAAGGGGAGTGCCTCAGTTGTTATCCCAGATATCCTCCGTTAAAGACAGCGCTGTGAATCATTCTTTGATCCAGCTTCTGAAGAGGCGATTTTTTCCGTATGCGGCCATGGCCCTTGTCGCTTTTATCTTCGCCGGCTGTGCGGCGGTGGAGGTGAAACTTCGTAAACCACGCCCGACATCGTCAAAATATATCAAAAAGATACCTCAAAGTCATGAACGCGATCAGGTTACCGCATGGCTTCAACGATTGCACTCTGCGCAAAATGAAACCGAGGCCAATGTGGCCACGCGCGAGTTGGTTGCCATCCTTCAAGAACGCCACTTTGCTCCTCTTGATCTGCCTCCCGGATCTCTGGCGCCAAGATTAGCGGTTTCTCAAGCGAATGCGGATACCATCAATCCCGCCATCGTGGATGAATTGATTCCCGCCACCGACCTTGAAATCAAAGGGCTCTTGAGTCGATCTCTTCAGGACGGGATTGGCGTTCCCTATGTGGCTCATTTCAAGACAGGCTCGCCCCAGCTCGCCGGCCAACCTGGTTTTCCACGAGTGGGCATGAGCATTCCGGTGACCGCTCTCATTACGATTCATCCTGACGGAGCGAGACTTTCGTTTAATCAGACACTCCGTAAAGACCATGTCCTCATAGCGGGGCGAACGCGCCAACTCGCGGCCGACTTTTCCGCTCCGCTAGCGCATCTGATCAGTAAAGGACGCAACCGCCTCATCGATTTTCAGGCGCTGATTTTCTCCGACAGAAACATCAACAACGCAGGATTGATCCAGATGGAGACTTACGATCCGAAGAAAATTCCCGTGGTTTTTGTGCACGGACTCCTCTCGCGCCCAGAGGCATGGATGCAAGCGGCGAACGAGCTGAATGCGGATTCCGAGATCCGCGCCCGCTACCAATTTTGGTTTTTCCTCTATCCCACAGGACTCCCCGTCTGGCAATCGGCAGCGAAACTACGAAGCGAATTGGATCGCTTCCGCCACTCGCTCGATCCCTATCACCGCAACCCCAAACTCGACCAAATCGTGGTCGTAGGTCACAGCATGGGGGGCCTGATCTCCGATTTGATGGTGCGCGATGGAGGGGAGCATTTGTGGAGGCAATTCTCGGATCTGCCTTTGAAAAACATCCACCTTTCTTCAACAGCGCGGGAGCGACTCGAGGACATGATCGATTTTAAAGCCCGACAGGACGTATCCCGCGTCATTTTTGTCTCAACGCCCCATCGAGGCAGTGAGATAGCACTCAATCCCCTCGTCGATTTATTTTCGAATCTCATCCGATTGCCGCTTGCTCAATTCCGACACGAGCACCGATCGGTCATCTTGGCGATGCGGTCCAACGTGAGGGATCTCTTTGTCGCTCCAGTCAATAGCATCCGCTTTCTCAGGGCTAGGTCCCCACTTCTCCTCTCCATTCTCAATCTTCCCACACGCGATGGAGTGTTTGTTCACTCCGTGATCGGAGACCGAGGAAAGGGGGGCGGGATTCATAGCTCGGACGGAGTGGTGCCCTACTGGAGTTCTCATCTCGACTTTGCCGCGAGTGAAAAAATCGTTCCCTCTGGTCATGGCGCCAACGAGAACCTCCAAGGCATCGCTGAAATCCATCGCATACTACAGCTAGCTTCCAACGCAGGCCCGATAGCCCTGCACCTTAAAAAATAAGCTCAGCCGGGGCCA
>CAIWSO010000206.1 GCA_903915315.1 uncultured Spartobacteria bacterium
CGCGCATACGAATAGACTAGGGGTTTTTAGGGGTTGGTTTTTGGGTGGGATGTATAGGGGTATTTCTTCTGTAGCATTCCACCGTGAATCTGAAAGCGTTTTTTAAACTGAAAATAAGCGCCATCGCTCCTCGGAGCTCTCGACAAATTTCTAGGCAAAATTTCGCGAATCCTTAAATTCACCCTACCATCTTTCAAAATGAATGTGCTTCCCAGTCGCAAGCTCCCACACCCTTTCCTCAGCCTTTTGGCTGCAACGGCAATGACCGCCATGGCCCAAACTACGCCATCCCCTTCCTACGGCGAACCCCTGTCCGCCAATGTACCGCAGACCATGAATGAACTCTGGGCTGGCCTCGACATGCGGGCCGAGCCGCTCGATGTCGAAATCCTCAAGGAGTGGGAAGAGGACGGCATCGTGTTGAAGGTCCTGCGGTATCGTGTCGGTGTCTTCAAGGGGCAAAAAGCCATGATGGGTGCGGTGTATGGCTATCCCAAGGGCGGCAGCAAGCTTCCAGGTCTAGTTCAGATCCACGGCGGCGGGCAGTATGCCGACTACAAGGCCGCTCTCACCAACGCCAAGCGCGGCTACGCCACGATCTCGATCGCTTGGGCCGGCCGCATCAGCGCCCCAAACTATAAAGTGGATCCCGATGTCGTGAAACTTTTCTGGGAAGGGAAAACCACGGACCCGAACTACAAACTCACGACTGACTGGGGCGCGCTCGATGCCTACCATGCCCCGTGCCGAAATGAGGCAAACGATTTCATAGGCATCAAGCCGGGTGCGTGGACGCTGGATACCATCGAGTCGCCGCGGAATAGCCCGTGGTTCCTTTGCACATTTGCCGCGCGGCGGGCACTGACTTTTCTCGAGCAACAACCCGAGGTGGACGCCAAGCGCCTCGGCGTTTACGGGCATTCGATGGGTGGCAAAATCACCGTACTCACTGCGGGAACAGACGATCGCGTGAAGGCAGCCGTGCCTTCCTGCGGGGGAATCAGCGACTTGGTGAGTAACAATCCGTTGTTCCGCGCAACCCTCACCGATGATCAATACTTGAAAGCGATTTCCTGCCCGATCCTCTTCCTAAGCCCCTCGAATGACTTCCACGGGCGCATCAACGACCTTCCGGCAGCGGTGAAAGAGATCCAAAGTCCGGACTGGCGCCTCAGCATCTCACCGCACCACAATCATCAAGACACCGCCGAATACGAAGTCGCCACCCAAGTCTGGATGGATCAATGCCTGAAAGGGACGATCCAAGTTCCCCAGACTCCAAAAACCACGCTCACACTCAAGACGGATAGTGGCGTGCCCAACATCACAGTCGAGCCTGACACCAGCAGACCGATTCTTGGCGTCGAAATCTATTACTCCCGTGAAGGCCGGTTGGACGAAAAATCCGATGACAGGGAAAATACGATTTACCGCTTCTGGTATTTCGTTTCCGCCCACAAGCAAGGCGAGGTCTGGAAAGCCGAGCTTCCGTTGTGCGGTTTAGAAAAGCCCCTCTGGGTC
>CAIWSO010000207.1 GCA_903915315.1 uncultured Spartobacteria bacterium
ACCCCGCACCAATGCTGGCGGGCATATCGTGTTGTGTGACTTCACTGAAGAGGGGGAGGGCGAGATTGGAAATAACCAAAGGGAGAGGGGAGCGGAGCGGTTCGCAAAAGACAAGAAGAGGGAAATGCGCGATCTTTCGTCCCAACTCCCGAAGTACGCCGGTCGCAAAATGGTGGAGAATAAGGCTACCAATGCAGGCCCCGCCATGGAGTTCGGAAAGCGTGTCGAAAAAATCTCCGCTTTTCCAGTGAATGCCATGGGCGAGGGCGGGAGGCCGAGATACCAAATCCAAGCCAGTGATCAATGAGTCTGGGAACCTTTTATGCAGACGGTTGCAGAGGGCGCCTGTGCCAGCCCCTATTTCCACGATGCTCGATGGGATCTGCGTACGGGATTGGAGTTGGGCTGTGATCCATCGAGAGTTCCCGAGAATGGCATCAATCACGCACAAATCCTGTCGGCTCCGAATCGCGCGAGGATCGTCTGGACTCAGGTTGTCTAGGATTTCGGGTTTGATGACACGTTCTGACGCACGCATGGATTGCAATGAGGATATATAACCGCTAATTCAAAGACTTCTACCATGAGTTCTGTGATTTATCTCGATAACAATGCCACCACGCAAATCGACCCTGAGGTTCTTGAGGCGATGATGCCTTGGTTGCGAGGCGCCTACGGGAATCCCTCCATCGCCTATGCCCTTGGGCGGGAGGCAGCGAAGGCCCTCGATCAGGCCAGGACTGGCGTGGCTGCTTTGGCGGGATGCCATGTGGACGAATTTCTTTTTACGAGCTGTGGGACGGAATCCATCAACACAGCGATTCAATCCGCACTGGCATTGGATCCCGACAAGCGTCACATCGTCACCAGCGCGGTCGAGCACAGCGCCACCATCAAACTTTGTGAGTATCTGGCGCGGCGCGGATATGAGATCACTTGGCTGCCTGTGGATCGTTCGGGTCAGCTTGATTTAGCGCGTTTGGAAGCCTCCATCCGCTCCGATACGGCGATCGTTTCCTTACTTTGGGCGAATAACGAAACAGGTGTGCTTTTCCCTATGCAGGAAATCGCGGCGATCGCTCAAAAGAAAAAATGCCTCCTGCACATCGATGCCGTCCAAGCTTTTGGGAAAATGCCATTGGCGTTGGAAGGGGCAGGCGTCCACTTCATGAGTTTTTCTGGACACAAAATCTATGCACCCAAGGGGGTAGGTGGACTCTATGTGAACCGTCGGGTCAAGTTCACGCCCCTCTTGCGAGGCAGTCAGGAGAACGCTCGGCGGGGTGGAACACAGAATGTGGCTTCGATTGTCGGATTTGGAAAAGCCGCCGAGATCGCGCTCCAGCACCTCGGGACGGATTCCATCAAGTCGCTACGCGATACATTGGAGTCCCAGCTCGAGTCGGCGATTCCAGGAGCCACAGTGAATGGCGACCGCGAAAACCGCTTGCCGAATACCACGAACATTTCCTTTGAGGGAGTCGAGAGCGAGGGCGCGCTGATCCTTCTGGATGAAAAAGGCGTGAGTTGCTCTGCCGGATCGGCCTGCAGTTCGGGATCGGTGCATCCCTCCCATGTCCTGAAGGCGATGGGGCTGTCGAATGATCAAGCCCGCGCCAGCTTGCGATTCTCGATTGGACGCTTCACCACGGCGGAGGACATTCAAAAGGCGGGTCAGATTATTCCCGCTGCGATTGCGAAGCTCCGTGAGCTTTCGCCGATGGGCAGTCCCGTATTGGCGGCCTAATTTCACGTTGCCCCATTTATTTTAGAAAAAAGTCATGCTCGAAAAACATCTTATCCAGATTGTCGAAGAACTCCAATTGCAGCCCCGCCAAGTTGCGGCCACTGCTGTATTGCTCGAGGAGGGAGGCACGGTGCCCTTCATTGCTCGTTATCGCAAGGAGCGGACGGGTGGCCTCGATGAAGTTCAGATCGCCAATGTTCGCGATCGTATTCAAGAGCTCGAGGAACTCGATAAACGGCGTGAATCCATCCTCGGCTCGCTCACGGAACGCAAACTTCTCACGGAGGAACTCCAAGCCCGCATCGACGCGGCCGCGACTCTAGCGACACTGGAGGATCTTTATCTGCCTTTCCGTCCCAAGAAGCGCACCCGCGCGACCATCGCCAAAGAACGTGGATTGGAGCCGCTCGCCGAAATCCTCTTTGCCCAAGCGCTCGACACCGATCCCGAGAAGGAAGCCGCTGCTTTTGTCTCTGCCGAAAAAGAGGTGCCAGACGTCGCTGCCGCGCTTGCTGGAGCTAGGGATATCATCGCCGAGATCATTAATGATTCCGCTGAAGCCCGCGCCGCACTTCGTTCGCTGTATCTCAACAAGGGAGTGCTCAAATCCAAGGTTGTCTTTGAAAAAGAAACCGAGGCCGCCAAATTCAAGGATTACTTCGACTGGAGCGAACCCGTGGCCGACTGCCCCTCGCACCGCTTTCTAGCTATTCGACGGGGTGAATCCGAAGGTCTGCTATTCTCTCGCATCACGCCTCCTGAGGAGGAACCGCTCGCGACGTTAGATCACCTGTTTGTTAAGGG
>CAIWSO010000208.1 GCA_903915315.1 uncultured Spartobacteria bacterium
ACATTCGCCGACCAGTTCTGGACGGTGATATACTGGATCTTGGCCCCCTTGAGAGCGACAAGTTCGACGACCGCACTGTGCAGCGTGGAGGTCTCGAATTTCGGTGCCGTGCAGCCTTCCATATACATGACCTCGCTGCCTTCGTCGGCAATGATGAGTGTGCGTTCAAATTGGCCGAAGTTTTCAGCATTGATACGGAAGTAGGCTTGAAGCGGATGCTTCACCTTCACTCCTGGCGGGATGTAGATGAAAGAACCACCGGAAAATACAGCACTGTTCAGAGCGGAGAATTTGTTGTCACCGGTCGGGATCACTTTGCCGAACCACTTGCGGAAGATCTCCGGATGTTTTTGGAGTCCTTCGGTGGATCCCACAAAGATGACGCCTTGGTCGCCCACAGCGGCTTTAATATTGGAGTAGGCGGCCTCGCTGTCGAACTGGGCTTCCACGCCAGCGAGAAATTTGCGTTCCTGCTCGGGAATACCGAGGCGCTCGAAGGTGCGCTTGACGTCCTCAGGCACATCGTCCCAAGAGCGCTTGGGTTGGGTGCCTTGGGAAAGATAATACCGGATATTTTCGAAAATAATATTATCGAGATCATGACTGGCCCAGTGAGTCGGCATGGGCATGGATTCGAATTTACGAAGAGCATCCTTGCGAAAGTCGCGAATCCAATCGGGGTCTTTTTTAACGTCGGCGATATAGTCGACCGTGCGCTCCGAGAGTCCGATGCCCGCGTCGAATTCGTAGTCCACATCGTAGTGGAAGTCGCCAATCGAGCGGTCGATATTGAGGTCGGGTTTGGTTTCCATGATATTGATTTTGGTCGCCAAACTCAGGCTTGTTGAAGAACTTCTTTTTCCACCCAGTCGTAGCCATTGGCTTCGAGTTTAAGGGCAAGGGACTTGTCGCCGCTGAGGACGATCCGCCCATCAACCATCACGTGAACCACGTCGGGCACGATGTAATCGAGGAGGCGTTGGTAGTGGGTGATGACGAGCATTCCGCGTTCTGGGCTGCGCATCGCATTCACCCCTTCGGAGACAATCTTGAGAGCGTCGATATCCAATCCACTATCAGTCTCATCTAGGACGCAGTAAACGGGGTTGAGCATGGCCATCTGGAGAATCTCGCAGCGTTTCTTTTCACCACCCGAGAAGCCCTCATTCACCGCGCGGGAAGTGAAGTTGCGAGGGATTTTGAGAAGCTCCATTTTTTTGTAGAGAAGCTCGTAGTATTCGACGGCATCCAGTTCCTCGCCTTTCGGGAGTCGAGCCTGCACTGCGGCGCGGATGAAATTGGCGATCGTGACGCCTGGGATTTCCATCGGATATTGGAATGCAACAAAGAGTCCCGCGCGCGCACGTTCATCGGGTTCCGCCATTTCAAAAAGGTTTAATCCATCGAGAGTGACTTCGCCTGCGGTGACTTCGTAGTCTGGGTGTCCCGCCATCACTTTGGCGAGGGTGCTCTTGCCGGAGCCATTTTTACCCATGATCGCGTGAATCTGCCCTTTGGGTATTTCCAGATTGAGACCTTTGAGGATCTCGCGTTCACCGATGTTTGCGTGCAGGTTTTGAATATTCAGGCTCATGAGTTTAGTTAGTGGGTGATTTTTGAAATGGGTTTCTTTGTGCAGTCGGAGCAGGTGCCGCGAAGCGTGATCTCCGAGTGCGTGACCGAGAATTGGCCAGGGAGGGAAAGGCATTGCGAGAGGCTGCGTCCCTTTGAAAGGGGAATGTCGGTGACTGTGCCGCAGGATTCGCAGACAAAATGCCCGTGTTCCTGGAGGTTCGGGCAATAACGTGTGGCCTCGCGCTCCACATTGACTTGCTTCGCCAAGCCGCAATCAACAAGGGTCTCGAGGCAATTATAAACAGTCGCGAGGGAGATCGCGGGAATGCGTTTTTTCGCTCGAAGGAAAACTTCGGTTGCGGTTGGGTGGTCACGTTCGTCGAGGAGAACATTGTACACTTCCCGACGCTGCGGAGTGAGACGATGACCGCTGTGTGCGATCGTCTCCTCGTAGCCTGAAGGTCTTGTTTTCCGTGATGACATGCCTGTGAAAACTAAGGTGAGCTGGCTCTTAATCAAGAATTATTCTAATTAAGAAAAGCGGCTATTAAAATTTCAGGGCACCAGTAAATCCAAGCATTCGCGTGTGTATTTGGCTGGGTCTTTGGCTTGAAGGATTCCAGAAACGATGACCACCCGACGCGCTCCTGCTGCAAGAACATCAAGAAGGTTTTCGCGTTTGATTCCGCCAATACAAAATACAGGCAGCTCAACGAGCCGATGGGCCTCGGAGATATCCTTGATACCGATGGGGCGGTAGTCCGGTTTCGTGGCGGTCGCAAACAAGGGCCCGAATCCAATGTAATCCGGTGCTTGCGATACGGCAGCGACCGCTTGGTCGAGGCTGTGTGTGGATAAGCCTACAATCTTATCCGGACCAGCTATTCGACGAGCCTCGGCAACGGAGACGTCATCTTGACCAACATGAACCCCATCGGCTTCGCAATTCGCGACAAGGTCAGGGTAGTCGTTGATAATAAATGGAACGTTATGCTCTTTGCACAACGGAGCGATCTGACGGGCTAGGGGGGGCAGCAAATCCTTTGAAACATTCTTCGCGCGCAGTTGGAGAATTTGGACACCACCTTCCAGCATGGAGCGGGTCGCTTTCTCGCAGTCCGCAGCGCTGACGTAGCCGAGATCCAAAATTCCGTAGAGGCGAATATTTTGAAACGAGTGATTCATTTGGAAGGCGATTTGAAGGTGTTTTTCGCTGTGCAATCGCAACTCCCGGCGCATCCACTGGATCCCTTTGGCTTGAGTTTCTTCCAAAACATTCGGAGCAAAAACGCACCAGCGAGTGTGACGATGAGCCCAACAGTGATGAGTTCAAGTAGGGACATG
>CAIWSO010000209.1 GCA_903915315.1 uncultured Spartobacteria bacterium
CAGCTCATTTAACTGCTCAGGCGTGCGGGGGGTTGGGGCGTTTGTTTCGGGATTCAGCTTCTGGGAAAGAAAAACAGCTGCCGAGATCCGAGTGATCGCTCCGGGATTTTTGATCACGTTTATGAGTGTCTTATTGATCTCGTAGCTCTGAGTTTTTGAGGAGCGAACCGTATTGCTGGATTTTGTGGTGCCTTTATTATCCTCTCCCGCATTGGGATCGGGAACATTTGCAGCGGTGCCAGCACCAGCGGCTTTTTCCGCAGCTTTTTCAAGAGTGGATGTTGAATCTTCCGTGGCAACTTCTTGGCGAGGTACTTGACCCTCGGGATCGAACTTTTCTTCTGTCGTGGTGGATGCTTCCGTATTGATCGTGGCCGACACACGTACGACGGCATTGCCTGGCCCGAGCACTTTCGCCAGCATTGTTTCGACTTTGCTGGTGAGGTAGTCTTCCGTTTGTTGGCGATACTTGACTTGGCTGGAAGCCGAGCCCAGTTGGGGATCGGATTTTAGGTCTTCGGAGAGGACGTTGCCGGCATTATCGATCACCGCGACGTCGTCTAATTTGAGGCCCTCCACGGAACTCGCCACGAGCGATCGGATCGAGTTCACGGCCTGCGTGTCAAGTTTCGCGCTGCCCGTATCGACAAAGACGGATGCGGTCGGGCGGGAGTCGCTGGTTTTAACGAGCAAGCGGCTTTCGGGCATGACCACCATCACGCGAGCGGATTTGACGCCCTTCATTTGAGCCACCGTGCGGCTCAATTCCCCTTGGAGTGCGCGTGAATAGTTGGTGCGTTGAACGAAATCACTAATTCCAAAGTTGCTGCGATCAAAGATTTCAAATCCTACCCCGTCCGAATTTGGAAGGCCTTTTGCGGCCAGATCCATGCGAACACGATAGACGTCGTTAGCTGGAACGTAGATCGAGGTTCCACCCCCGCGCAGTTCGAATTTGATGTTTTTTTCCTCGAGGACGGCAACGACTTCGGAGGCTTCTTTTTCCCCGAGTTTACCATAAAGGAGTTTCATGTCGGGACTCTGGGCCCAGAATAAAAGAGCTCCAATGCCGGCAACGACAGCCAAGGCGGCAGCGGATACGATCCAACGCTGCGGGGTGCCTAGCTCAGTCCATATTTTAGTGATCTGCTGGAAAAACTGTTTCATCAGTGAGATTGGGCGGCAATAAAGTCAAGTCAGCTCAGGCAAACTCAGACTTGAGCACGCATGAGTTCTTGATAGCTCTCCACAAGTTTGTTGCGAAGTTCGACCATAAGGGTGAAGGCAACGCTCGATTCTTGTCCTGCAATAACGGCCTGATGGAGATTGGTGGACTCGCCGGTCATGACCTTGTTTTTCTCGGTTGCTGACACCTTCATCTTCGAGTCCACGTCATTTACAAATTTCTTCATCATCGTGCCAAAGGGATCTTCTCCGACTCCTTGAGTCGCGCCTGAGGCGAGGCCAGACTCCTTCAAGCCACCTGTGCGCTCTAGGTCGGCTTGGAAGTTGCGCATGGTCAGGGGGGCAGTGGCCCCAGTGAAGCTGTTTGCGGGTATAGAAGAGATAGGTATCATAATATTAAAAAATCAAATGGGTTATCTTCCGATGGAGAGGGCTTGGTTGGCGAGTTGGCGGGCATTGCGGACCACGGCCAAATTGGCTTCGTAGGAGCGAGTGGCTGTCATCATGTCCACCATCTCAAA
>CAIWSO010000210.1 GCA_903915315.1 uncultured Spartobacteria bacterium
ACCTGTCCCGCACTTACTCGAACATGAAGCCCGAACAAGCCGTGGCCATCATTTCAGAAATGACCGATACCAGTGTCGTTAAAATTTTGTCCCTCATGAAACCCGATATCCAAGCGCGAATCCTAGCCGAAATGTCAAAGACGGTAGATACCTCGGTAGCCGCAGGCCCAGCAACAGCTGGCTCGGAAATTGCTACACTAGCCCCAAGAGCCGCTAAGTTGAGCGATCAACTTCGCCTCCTCAAACAAGCCCCAGCCAATCAATGACCAATAATCTCTCCAGTTCTAAATTACCGAATCCCCTCACTTCGGAATCCAATCGGAGAGATGTAGGCATTTTTTTCCCATCCCCCAACTTCGCTGCATCTCAAGGATCCGCTTCTTTTGAAAGCTTGATTCCAAAAAACGACAGCAAAAGAAAGAAGGATGAGGAGGCGGATGAACTTGAAGCCGCTAAAAAGCGTAAAAAAAACCTCGAGCAGTTCGAGCAGCCCACACAACCCCTTCCCCCTTCCGCTTCGATAGCGATTTGCGCCACGCCTGACTTATCTGCCCCAACCTCCAAAGGGGATAGATCCGAGGAGCTATCAAAGAGAGAGACCGCAGCCCGCGAATCTCTTGAAGATTCGATTCAAAGAAAATCCATCGCAAAAGACTCTATACGTAAAGCATCCAACGAATCGGCATCAGAAGATCGCATTCAATCTGACAATATTGACATGTCCGTCAATTCCCCTGAGGGAAGCGCCCCAACGAACGCATACGAATCAGTCATGCCTAATGCCCCTCATGGCATGGAAAATGCTTTGAATGACTCTGAGATGATTTCAATAGCCACCAGCGATGCCATGGAATTTGGCGAACTCCCTTCAAATGGGGTATCGCCGATATCCTCCCCTGTGGTTAATTCCTTAGCTGCAACAATGGCTGATGAATCGAGCGTATCCCCCATTGGCGCAACCAGCGGTTCATCCGAGTCATCTCTAGGAAATTTTTCTCAAGGCGCCGGGGCAGCCAGTGCTCCTTTACTCAATACCCTCGGCAGCAAAGTCTCCCGCTCAAGTGAGACCACGGCCATTTTTAAGACGCTCAGCATTGAATCTGAAAAACTGAAGCAAACCGGACAATCTCAAATCGATCTCGAGTTGCCTATAAGTGACACGGAATCCGTCAAAATTCGCCTCCAAGTTCGCGGTGAGGAAATTCGCAGCGTCTTCATCACAGAATCCCCCGAGCTCCGACAAGCACTACAAAAGTCTTGGGGCGAATTTGCTCAATCCAGTCGTGAGCGCGGCTTTCGTTTTGGCGACCCCACATTTCAAAATCCATTCTCGCAAAACAACTCTGCCTCGGAACAAGGCCAGGAAAGAGGTCAGTCGCGCGATCAGCAAGCAGACGCATCCCCTTATCCGGGATACAACAACCGCCAAAAACCTTCTCGCCCCACAACAAAAACCGATCCCGCCGGCTCCGTTTCCCTTTGGGCTTAACACGCCTTTTTTGATATGACGACTCCTAGCACAACACTTACAAGCACAACCTCAAACCCCAACGCAGGATTAACAGTCAATCCC
>CAIWSO010000211.1 GCA_903915315.1 uncultured Spartobacteria bacterium
ATTGTTGGATTATCAAGTCCAAATCTTGCCCGCAAAAATCTCATTGGGGTCACCAGAAAATGTTCTCGCGCTTGAATAGGAGTGGCTTGACCAACAACGCCTCCTTGAAATCGATTTTGCTTGTCTCGATTGGCCTCGCTATTGACGGAATCAAACTCCCTGCAAGAAGTATACCTTAGTTCCAAAGAAAATATATTGCTCACCCTAGGGCACTTCCAATTGTGCCACACTTGACAGTTCTCACGTAGTCTTTGACCCCATAGCGGAGAACCGAGGCGCTTCTTAGTTTGTGATTGCAGGGGATTTCATTATGAACACAAAACCTCAAATCAAAAAGCGCCTGGCATCAGCGGCATTCATCTATTGTTTGTTAGGACTTGTAGCGATCGCCTTGATTGCCGCCAGAGTATCCTCAACGCAATCATGGGGATCTAAACAATTCGAAGAACTATGGAATGGATATGGATCTATAACTTGGGCCAACAATACTCTTACACTCATTCCAAAAGTTTCAACGCAGCCATCGGAAACGCATTCTGCTTTTGTTGTTAGCATTCCATCGCTGAAACCGCCTTATCGCGTTCAATTCAACCTCACAACCGTAGCTCAACTACGCCAAAACTCTGCACCTAATGCATGGGAGGTTGGTTGGTTTGTCTTTGCATACAAACCAGATGGGAAATTTAAATACCTTCTACTTAAACCAAATGGTTATGGGCTTGAGTTAGGTGAATCTCTGCTGAATGACGCTCAAAACTTTTTATATACCTCACCACTTAATAAAGACTTCTTCTCCATAGGGCAAACCTACGCGGTGAACATGAATGTGCAATCAAAGTCCATCACCATCACCATCAACGGAATAAAATATCTCACATATTATTTGTCAGTTAATGACAAACTCACGCTCGATGGAAAAATCGGCTTTTACACGGAGGATGCCAATGTCCAAATCAGCAACATACGAGTCACCCAATAATAGTCATAAGCAAATTCTTAATCAGTAGGATAGGCAGAGCCACCCCTCCTCCTTGAGACCCCCTCTTTTAGGCTGATCGATCTGCAACAAGGCGGGCCATGATCGCTTTTTGGGCATGCAAGCGGTTCTCGGCCTGACGGAAAATGGTATCGGCATGGCCTTCAAACGTCGCCTCGTCGATTTCCTTGCCGCGATATGCTGGCAGGCAATGCAAAACGAGGGCTTGGGGAACCAAAGCAAGGAGGGCGGCATTGATTTGGTAGCCATGGAACTGCGCGATTCGGTAGGCGGCTTCCTCTTCTTTTCCCATACTCACCCAAACATCTGTATAGAGAACATCAGCCCCAGCGGCGGCCTTAGCCGGGTCGGATGTCACAACGATGTCGCCGCCAGCGCGCTTCAGCAACTCTGCGGGCGGTTGGAATTTTTGTGGCGCGGCAATGGAAAGATGGAATCCACATTTGGCGGCGGCCCAAATCCAGGATCGGGCCACATTGCAATCCCCATCGCCAATGAACGCCACGCGAAGACCGTCAAGCGTTCCACGAGTCTCGCGAATAGTGAAAAGATCTGCCAGAATCTGGCAGGGATGCTCCTCGTCGGTGAGGGCATTAATCGTAGGAATGCCACTGTAGGCTGCAAAGTCCTCCACATCCTTCTGTGCAAAGGTGCGGATCACCGCGCCGTGCAGCATTCGCCCCATCACACGAGCGGTATCCTTGATCGGTTCCCCGCGACCGAGCTGGATATCCGCCGCTGCCAAAAAAATCGCATCCCCACCCAGCTCACGGATGCCCACTTCAAAGGAAACACGGGTTCGCGTGGAGGATTTGGAAAAAATCAGCCCCCAGCATTGGTCGTTCAGAGGCTTCGATGTGGGTTGCGTGCGCGAGCTTTTCATGGTCGCTGTGGCGTCCACGATCGAGAAGATTTCAGTCGCCGTGAGCGACTCGATGGAAAGAAGATTTTTCATTTTTCGTGATTAGGAGAAAGGGCGTTGAGAACGCCAATGAACTTGTCAACAGCCTCGTCGATTTCCGCGCGGGAGACGTTTAAGGGAGGAAGAAAGCGAACCACCGATTCTCCCGAGGGAATGAGAAGCAACCCAGAGGCCATCGCCCG
>CAIWSO010000212.1 GCA_903915315.1 uncultured Spartobacteria bacterium
GAGGGTGACATTGTCGATATAACTGGCTGTGTCATTATTTTTTGCGGCTTCTTTTTGAGTGCCAATAACTAGATCTGATCCTTTTAAAAACCAAAGATAGATCGTGATAAATCGCACATGCTTCAAATGGGATAGCGCCTGTTCCGAAAGCTTCACGCCGGGCAGTTCAAAAGTAACCTTCGTCCAATCCGGTGATTTTCCTGTAACGGCTTTGCTTTTGTAAATAGGCCTGAGATCAGCGAGTATAGGGTTGTCATTCGGAGGCACGCCTGGAGCCCATCTGTAACCCGAAAAATAAAGGCGATAGGGCCCACCTTTGACATCCAGAGTGCAGGTATAGCGAAATCCAGGCTCCAGTTTAATCGGTATCGACTCGATTTTCACTCCCCCATCCCCTGGAGAAACCAACTTCACGATATTTTTACGACCACCATCCTGCCCCACATGAACAAAATCTTTATTTGCGATGTAGTAACTATTTCCGGTCCATTCGTAGTCTGTTACCCAGCCCTTCAGTGGATTGGATGGATCATCAAAGCCCCCATTGGGAAGGAGTGATTGCGCGTTAGCCGAGAGGCTAAGGAGAAGGCTTCCAAGGAGCAAATGAAGGGTGAGCGAGTAATGGGTTTTCATAGGTTAAAATATCTACGGCATATTTTGAAGTTTTCGCGCGATCCAAGATGCGGCTATCAACATCATGACAATAATTAAAACCGGCCAAGTTCTCCAGATTGTTCTGTAATCTGAAATTTTTTCCTCTGTGGCTTTCATTTTGAGTGCGCTCAGTGCCTCGTCCAACTCCTTGGTGCTTTCGTAAAATTGGCCACCGCTGCTTTGGGCGATTTTGGCGAGGGTACTCATCTTGGCAGGTTGGGGCAAGGTCTCAGGTGAGAAGGGCTTCACGAAAAAGGTGAAGGGCTCACTGGTGTAGACCTTTCCTAAAACAGTCGCATTCACCACGACTTTAAACTGCCCAGAAACCTCGGGCTGAAACGGAAGCGCAAATCCTGATAAGACTTTCCCCGAAGAGGTCGTGATCTGGCGCGACTCCATGCGGTAGGGGATTTCGCGGCCATCAGGTAATTTGATTTTGGCATCGACGGCTTTCGGTTGAGCCACCTTTTCACTTCCAAAGCGAGATTGGATCTCGATCGATTCCCCGAAGTAAATCTCATCGCGATCCGCAAAGAGATCGAGCCGCATATCATCGATCACCTCCGCTTGAGGAAGAAGCCAGGAGATGAGTTGTGTCCAGAACCGGTCGTAGGGCTGATTTTTTCCAGCCTCCGGATCCAACTGCCAACGCCATAAGGAATCCGTTAAAATCGCAGTGACTTTTCCCTGACCGAATCTCTGCGTGACGACGACAGGGCTATCACCTTGAGGCGTTTGGGCCGTGACGAGAGTTTCAGCACCAAGTGAAAGTTCGCCCCCCCTAAAAACAGAGAGCACCGGAGGAATATTTTGCCAAAGCTGGGGATCTCCAGCGAAGGCCGGATGAGCGCTCGCCTCACTCGAGAGCTTCACTGGAAATGGTTTTTGGCCCTCCAGCGGGGTCAACTGCGAAGCCCTCACAGGCATGGCCTTCGCAAGTTCCCCTTTAAGAAGACCCCCTGACGACCACGCCTTGGTTCCACCAAGAAAAACCAAACTGCCTCCATCCTCCACGAATTTCAGAAGATTCGCGGCGCGCTGGGGTCCGAGTTCCTCCATGTCCACATTCCCGAGCATGACGATCTTGAGCGACTTCAATTGATCCGGCAGCATCTCGGGAGTGAAGCCTTCCATCGGCGTCCCTGCGCGCGGCTTGCCATCCGGACCAGTGAAAAAGATCAGCGGCGTGACCTGCTTGTTCGAAAGGAGAACCCGGCGTAGATATTTATACTCCCAACGAGGGACACCTTCCACATAGAGGAGACGATTGCGGGCATCGATGACTTCGACATCGAGTAAGCGCTCGTTGTCTTGGGTGTTTTTTTCCCCACTCAGTGGCTGGACTAAAATGCGGTAATTGAATGTGCCCACTTTGGGGCGTTCCAACTCGAATACGACTTCACGCTCGCCGCCTTCGTTAGGGATTTGGGTTTGTTTTTCCGTGAGGAGATTGTTGTTTTCGTAAACTTGAACATTAACGGGCGTCCCCTTGGATCCTTGACCAGAAACCTTGACCTTCATTTCCGACTTCCAGCCAACGGTAACACGGCGGGAAGTATCAACGGATTCGATGCGCAAATCCGGTTCCATTTCCCAACCTCCCGGAGGCTCGAGTCGAACAGCATAAATCGGAAACGGGCGCTCCTTCGTCGCCCAATCATCCATCAACTCGACGGTATCTATGCCATCACTGAGGAGCAGAAGACCGGCCACGGGCAGTCCTGCCGAGCGTTCTTGGAGCTGATTTAAGGCCTCTCGAATGCGAGAGTCCGTACCATCGGGTTGAAGATTGGAAACCTCGGATAAACTGAGGCCTTTTTTGATATCTGAGGAGAATGGATAAATCTCCACATCACATTCGGCTCCGACATGCTGAACCCACGATTGTTTTAAGACATCCTGCGCCGTCGCCCAACGAGTGGGAATAGATGAAGACGCGCTTAACGACA
>CAIWSO010000213.1 GCA_903915315.1 uncultured Spartobacteria bacterium
CAAAATCCTACCTCAGATCTTTGCTTCCACCCCGCCCAAACTTTTTATGGGCAACAGCCGACAACCGAGTTGTTCGGACTCCAAGCGTTCCGCAAAAAGCGCATTTCCCCATATGAAGTGATAGCTGGCGGTGGAGATTTTTGTCCGACTGCATCGGTTGTGATACGCAAGGAGATCTTTGAGAAATTAAAAGACTTCTTAAAAACCACGCCGATTGGAGATTACTTTTTGCAAGCAGTCGGCAGCTTGCGCGGCGGCGCGATTTACCTTCCGCAGCCCATGTGCATCTACCGTAAAGGCACGCCGTTTTCTTGGACGACAGACATGCAGTCGCTTGAAAATCGGGAGAATTTCTTCTGGCTCATTTTCGATTCCTTAAAACGGTTTTATGGCTTTTTAAGCCACTCTAATTCAAAGCCTTTAAACATCGAAATCGAAAGACAGTACCTTCACCTTTCGTTTACTTACCTAAAACAGGGTCTTATCGAAAAATATCAAACGCTTTACAAAGAGTTTGCGAAGCGACACCCGATCTCACCCCGCATCGCAATTCTTCACGCGGTGGGATTGCAATTACAGTCGGAGTCATTCACCCGAGAGTTAGACCGTTGGTGCTTTGCAAAGCCGAACACGCTATCGAGAGCGCTTCGGCGGTGTGCGAAAACCCTTTCCCAATTCGAGCATAGCTGCCGACTGCACACACAGCGAAACTCCCAAGCCCAAGTCGGCAGCGTGAATACAAAATGAGTCCAAAAACCATTTACGTGACCGAAGCAGCGATGCCCCCGCTCGAAGATTTTATCCCCTATTTACAACAGATATGGTCCACCAAAATCCTGACCAATGGCGGCCCCTTTCACCAGCAATTAGAAGCGGCCCTCTGCGCGCACCTAAATGTGAACCACATCTGCCTATTCGCGAACGCAACCATCGCCTTGGTCACCGCTCTTCAAGCGATGCGTATTTCAGGAGAAGTGATCACCACCCCCTATTCCTTTGTGGCAACCGCGCACTCCCTACTTTGGAACGGCATCAAGCCGGTCTTCGTTGATATTTCGCCGGACACCTTAAACATCAATCCCGATAAAATCGAATCCGCCATCACCCCACAAACAACCGCGATCATGCCGGTCCATTGCTACGGCCATCCATGTGACGTTGATGCCATTCAAAAAATTGCTGACATCTACAATTTAAAAGTGATCTACGATGCTGCTCATGCGTTTGGCGTCACTACTGAGACTGGCAGCATTTTGAATCACGGAGACCTATCGGTATTGAGTTTTCACGCAACAAAGGTTTTCAACACCTTCGAAGGAGGCGCCATTGTCTGCCCCGACGCCAAGATCAAACAGCGCATCGACAACCTCAAAAACTTCGGAATCGTCAGTCAGGTTAAGGTTGTGGCACCCGGCATTAACGGAAAAATGAGCGAGATAAACGCCGCATTTGGCATGCTGCAGCTCAAAGGAATCAAAAATGCCCTGCAGCGCAGGAGGGAAATTGATGCGATCTACAGAGAACAACTAGCCCAGGTCAGGGGGATCCGCTGCCTGGAGCACTCCAGCGAAAAAGAGGCTAACTACTCTTACTTCCCAATCCTGGTTGGAAGCGAATACCCACTCAGACGAGACGCATTGTTTGAAAAACTAGCGGACGCCGGAATCCATGCCAGACGCTACTTCTACCCTTTGATCACAGAGTTTCCAATGTATCGAAGCCTCCCATCCGCCGCACCTTCAAATCTGCCGGTTGCGATCAAGGCCGCAAACGAAGTCCTATGCATGCCCATCTACCCGGACCTGTCGCGCAGCGAACTTCAAAAGATCATCAATGTGATTCGAGAGTCGATATGAAAACTGCAATCATGCAACCCTACTTCCTCCCGTATGCGGGGTATTTTCAACTCATCGAGGCCGCAGACCGCTTTATTCTGTGCGATGACTTTCAGTACACCCGCCACGGGTGGATGACTCGAAACAGGTTTTTGCGGGACGGCAAAGATGCACTTTTTAGCCTGCCGATCAAAAACGATTCAATCTCCAAGCAAATCCGAGAACGCGAGGTCGCAGACTCCTTTGATGGAACCCCGATTTTGAATGGATTCCGAAACGCCTACCGGAAAAGCCCATTCTTCAATGAAACCATGGCGCTTGTGGAGTCGATTGTTCAATTTCCAGGGCGGAACCTATTCAATTTTCTGGAGAACTCAATTACGAGAGTTTGCGTTCACTTGGGAATCAAAACCCCGAATGGAAAGACTTCTGATTTTGCGATGGATTCAACCCTCAAAAAAGAAGACCGGGTGATTGCGCTTTGTACCGCGATCGGCACAAGAGAATACATCAACTCAATTGGAGGCCGAGAGCTTTACTCCAAGGAGCAATTTCAAAGTCACAAAATAAAGCTTTCGTTTCTTGATTCAAAGCCTCTGACCTACGCTCAGCTCGGCAAGGAGTTCGTGGCTTCTCTTTCGATCGTAGATGCTCTCATGTTCAACTCAACAGACGCCGTTCGATCATACCTGCACACCCAGTACGAGTTGGTTTAGACCGGTGCTTTGCTCCCCACAGGCGAACCTGCC
>CAIWSO010000214.1 GCA_903915315.1 uncultured Spartobacteria bacterium
CTGCAGCGGCGCTCGAATGGTCGTCGGCCTTGGCGATGCACGCGAGGGCGCCGGTTTTTTCTATTCCCGCTCGGTTCCAGTAAAGAAAGACGAACATGCGGTGAATCGCTATCTTCGCGTTTTGCCCGCTTTGGGGATCGCCGTACCAGAGACCTTGGACTGGGCCATCCCTCACGGACTCCGCCCCGCAGGACTGACGACAAACGAGCCCTACATCGTGCTCCATCCGTTTTCCCGTGGCGAAGGCAAATCCCTCAGCCCTGAATCCATTGGTGCCTTCATCCACGCCTTTCGGGAAAAGTCAACGATGCCCATCGTCCTCGCAGGCGCGCCGAATCCTCTCCCCGATTTTGGCCCAAGTGTGATTGATCTTTTAGGAAAAACCGGCCTGAGTGAGTTAATCGGATTACTGCGTGGCGCAAGTTATCTGGTGAGTGTGGATAGCGGCCCCATGCACTTGGCCGCAGCACTCGGCATCCCGCTGCTTTCGATCCACACCTGGAGCGACCCGAGGCTCGTGGGACCGTTTTCAAAAAACTCCCATGTCTGGCAGGGGGGCCAAATCTTGGAGCAGAACCTCCTCCGCGTCCCTGCGCCTGAGCGTGCGTTTTCGCTTCATGATGCCGCCGCCGTCGGCCACTTCGCGGCAAGTGCGGTCACGTCGCCACGATCCCCTGACGCCGCACGTTGATGCCATTGCCTCGTTGATTTTTTTGTCTATTCTCGCGCCAATGTCTTCCGACGAGATTCTTTTAGCAGTAGATCCATCGCTTCGCGGCACCGGATATGCCGTACTGCAGCGCTCGGCAGGCAAGGTGCGTTGCCTGCATTTTGATGTGATCAAAAATGCCCCCAAGCTCTCCATCCCTGGCTGCCTCTTGGAAATTCACACACGCCTTTGCGATGAAATGGTGCGCTTCCAACCCACAGCCATGGCCGTCGAAAGCGTGATCTACGTCCAAAGTTTCCAGACGGCGATCACCCTCGGATCCGCGCGGGGCGCGGTACTCCTAGCTGGAGCCAAGCACGGACTCGCGATTTACGAGTATGCACCTCGCCGCATCAAGCAGGCCGTGGTCGGTCGCGGGGCCGCCCAAAAAACCCAAGTCGCCTTCATGGTCCGCACGTTGCTGGGCCTCACTGTGACGCCCCCGCCCGATGCCGCTGATGCGATCGCCGTCGGCCTCACCCACTTTCAATCTCCTCCCTCTGCCTTGCAGGGTGGACATGTGCAACGACTATGAAAATCCTTACCCTCGGCCGGATGGACTACGCCACGGCACTGGATCTTCAGAACAGCCTGCTAGAAGATCTCCTTGCCGGTCGCGGCGAAGAAACGCTTCTCCTTCTCGAGCATGATCCCGTTTACACAATCGGGCGCACCCGTGATCAAACCAGCCTTGGTGCTGCAATGCCGTACCCTGTTTTTGAAACCAACCGCGGCGGACAGGCAACCTACCACGGCCCAGGACAACTCACTGGCTATCCGATTCTCGATCTCAATCGACGAGGAAGAGACCTCCACCTCTATCTTCGCTTTTTAGAGAGCTTCCTTATCGACCTCTCCGCCACCTATGGAATCCAAGCCCAGCGCCGCGAGGGACTCACTGGCGTCTGGGTGGGCCCACGCAAGCTTGCTTCTTTGGGTGTGGGAATCAAAAAATGGATCTCAATGCACGGGTTCGCTATCAACGTCACCCGCGAATCCCTCGAACCCTTCACCTACATCACCCCCTGCGGACTCACGGGAGTTGAAATCACCTGCTTCGAGCATGAGGCCGGCGTCGAGATTGATATGCTGGACTGCATCCATCGTGCGGCGCGTTTATTTGAAACAGCGCTGGAAACATTGGTCGAACCACAGACCCTATAAAAGATGTAGGCCGCCGCAACGAATGTTGCAACGGCCTACTGTTCCCCCCAGAACAATTTCAGACTCTCACGAACTTCATTTTCACGCAAGAGTTTTTTTAATTATTTTTTCAATCGCTCAATTCCA
>CAIWSO010000215.1 GCA_903915315.1 uncultured Spartobacteria bacterium
CAAATGAACACTTCCACACTTTGAAAACTAGGGCACCGACATCGCTCCTATAACTAGGTCACATTTCAATATTTGCCGGTAAAATCTCCTCTCTATCGAACACAACCTGCTTTTATAGAGCGGTTTTTATAATGATCGGAATAGACGCAAAATCAGCCCAACTTTATTCTAGCGCACATCAGTTTATCGCTAAGCCGTGCTTCACCCCATTGGCGTTAGCAACTTTTAGGGGGATATTTCGACTATCCGTAAACAAGTTTTACGGGGAAATCTAATAAAGAAATGATGAATACCAAATTCCCAACACTAAAAAATCAACTCCTCGTTCCGATTCTTGTGGTCACGCTTTCAGCCGCGATTTGTCTGCCGCTCAAGGCGGAATCAACCGAACCCAAATGTTGTTCTGAAATGTCAGCGCCCACTCAAATGGGGAACTTTTTCAAGGACATGCTTCAACAACACGAAAGCTTGCTGAAGTTGATGAAATCTCAAGATGCCGAACTCGCAGTGCAATTGGATCAAATCAAATCTGCAAGCGCAGATCAGAAACTAGACATCGCAACCACTACCCTCACTCTCCTGATCCAACAGCAGGCGGCACAGCATAACGAAATGCAGAAGATGCTCGAGAAGGCCAAACTTCAAATCGAGAAAGGCGCGTGGTCCAAGGCGCAGTGCAGAATGATGCAGGATATGTCAAACAAGGATAAAGCTCCTCGCGAACCCAACACGGAATCTGAACAAAAACCTGCTACTCCCTGAGGGTATAGTCAGAGCGGTGCACCTAAGGGTTTCCCTGCCCGATATGGCGAGCGTCTGTGTTTACCTGTTTTCTGAAATCACTCACCGTCTTTTGAGTTCGCTCTTGACTGTGAATCCCTCACTTCTTGATCGGTTTTAAAAGTCAACCAAGCGACGTCCAACTCGCGCAACTTCGGCTCGATCAATTCAAATCGACTGGTTTCAAACATCTCGGCCGTTAATAAAACGGTCTTCAGCCATCGCGTGTATTCCTGCGGCACATCAAATACTTCAAAGTAGGATTTGACCATTTCCGAGGCCTCCCTCCACTTGCGGGCCTCCGAACGTAAAACGGAATCTTTGTTGGTACCCTTGAGTGAATTCAGAACCTTAAGGGGATCAACCAGCTTCACGATTTTTTCGATCTCGGCAAATGTGAATTCTTTCGGTTCCGCTGGCGTCAGTTTGTCGGGCGGATGCTTCTCGTCTACTTTGGGCTCAATCGCTTCAGCGACATTTTTTGCATGAGCCTGCTCAAACTGCTGCCTGATTTTATACTGCTCCTTGGCCGCAAGGTCGGCCTTCGCTAGCGCTTGCTTGAAATCCGTTTTGTCTTTGGGAATCCGCTCCGTGGAAGCTCCCATATTCACAAGCAAATCTTCATTATCAACTCCCGTCACCTGTAAGATTTTTCCACTTTGCAGTTTCAGGCTACCGGAAACTTTGGAGCCCACTTTCAGTGGAATCGTCATTTGTTCCAAGAGCGTCACCTCAGGAGGAAACTCCAAAGGCGTGTACCCTTGCGTCACCTCATTGGCTTTGGATTGCTGCGGCGCGACGACTTGACTTGAAGGAACCGGTGGGGGCGCGTCTTGTTTATCAGCAGTCTTTGGCGCCGCTGAAGAAGGGGCGGCGACTTGTTGCGTTCGCAAAGTTTTTTCTTCCGTCTTTAGGGCCTCCAACTCCCCTTTCGACTTTT
Source organism: uncultured Spartobacteria bacterium (assembly GCA_903915315.1). GTDB lineage: Bacteria > Verrucomicrobiota > Verrucomicrobiia > Chthoniobacterales > Terrimicrobiaceae > UBA967. The sequence continues at coordinate 1,721 of CAIWSO010000215.1, forward strand.
GAGCCTCCTCCTCCTTGGATTTGAGGTCTTCGCTCAACTTCGCATATTCGGCTTCGAGTTCGATCGTGCGCTGACGCGAAAAATCAAGGGATTCCTGCAATTGAGCCAATCCCGGACTGGGCTGCTTTAAATTAACGATCTCTTCTTGCTTTTGTTGGATCAAAAAAAGCGCTGCTCCGACAGCCCCCATCGAAAGCGCCAGAATGCCCAACAAAAGGTAAGGTTTCTTTTTTGGAGCAGGCGCCGAGGCGTGCTTGACGGTCACAGCGCGAATACGACGCCCCAAGGTTGCAGCCAATCCGATGAGCAGCACACTTCCCGCCGACGTGTTTTTATTGATGAACTTCTCCAATTCTTTGCGTGAGATTTCCCAATACTGCGTTTCCTCCACGGCGACTACGGAACACAGCGCACTAGAGGGATCGACAAGATCAACTTCTCCTATCCACTCCCCGTCATGAATCGAACCGAGCAGCACCGATCTGCCATTGTCCATCCGCCGTGCCTCAAGGTGCCCGCTGA
>CAIWSO010000216.1 GCA_903915315.1 uncultured Spartobacteria bacterium
AGTGGTGGATCTCAAAGTCACGCCGGAATCTCGCGCTAAGGACATCGTGAATGCGATGCCCAATCAGTAAAAAAGAATGAAACTCAACATCGAGAGATATCATGCCGAGAGAAAGCTTATGCTTCTTGGTGTCATCTTCGCTCTTTGTTCGTCCGCTTTTGCCGATGATACGATTGCGTTACAGGAAGGCATGAAATGCCTCACATATAAAAAAGTCGGCGATACGGAATTGGAGATGAAAATCCACTACCCGCCCGACTGGGAGGCTGGTGGAAAGAAGCGCCCTGCCATTGTGTTCTTCTTCGGCGGTGGATGGCATGCTGGCGATATCACGCAATTTCGCATTACGGCGCCATTCCTCGCTCAGCGCGGTATGATCGTGGTGACGCCCGAATACCGCACCATCAAAAAGCACGGCATTACACCCGTGCAATGCCTGGCGGATGCGAAGAGCGCCATGCGCTATGTTCATAAAAACGCCGCTGCGCTGGGTATAGATGAGAGCAGGATTGCGGCAGGGGGCATTTCAGCCGGCGGGCATCTTGCCGCCGCTACGGCTTTCAGCAAGGGATTCGACGACCCGAATGACGACCTCCAGATTAACTGCAATCCCTCGGCCTTAGTGCTCATTGTTCCCGTGATCGATAACGGGCCTGGGGGCTTTGCTCACGGCCAAGTCAGTGATTACTGGGAAGCCTTTTCGCCGTTGCATAATATCGGCATCAACCCACCGCCGACATTATTTATGGTCGGCGATCTCGATAGTTATATTCCAGTGGCAACGGCGCAGAAGTTCAAAGCCGAAATCGAAAAGCATGGGGGTCGCTGTGACTTGAAAATCTACGAAAATGCCGACCACGCCTTTAACTTTTCTCCAACAGGTTCCAAAGCCACCCATCAAGACATAGACGATTTTTTGGTGAGCTTGGGATATTTGAAAACCAAAGAGCTGCCCTTAGAAAAGTAACCAACGAGTAACCACGCCAATGAAAACACACCTTCCCTTCTTTTCCTTTTTAGCGGCATCTGTTTTGAATACCATGGCACAGCCGACACCACCTCCACCCGCATCCTACGGCGATCCGCTATCGAGCAACGCTCCACAAACGCGGGAGGCACTCTGGGCCGGCATCGATGTGCGGGCGGAACCTCTGGATGTCGAGGTTTTGAAAGAGTGGGAACAAGACGGCGTTGTTTTGAAGGTGTTGCGATATCGTGTCGGCGTCTTCAAAGGCCAAAAAGCCATGATGGCTGCGGTCTATGGATATCCCAAGGGCGCCAGCAAGCTTCCCGGGCTGGTGCAGATTCATGGTGGGGGACAGTTCGCTCAATACGAACAAGTCCTGGCCAATGCCAAGCGCGGCTATGCTACGATCTCTATCGCCTGGGCGGGAAGGATCGCCGCGCCTGACTACCATGTGAATCCCGAGCGCGTGAAACTTTTCTGGGAGGGCAAAAAAGACGATCCGAACTACAAGGTTACCACCGATTGGGGCGCGCTGGATGCCTACCACTCCCCAACTCGTAATCCCGCCGGCGACTTCACAGGCGTCAAACCCTCGGAATGGTCCCTCGATCCGATCGAGTCGCCACGGAACAGCCCGTGGTTCCTGTGCACCTTTGCCGCTCGGCGCGCGCTGACCTTTCTCGAACAGCAACAGGAAGTGGATGCCAACAGACTCGGCGTTTACGGCCACTCGATGGGTGGAAAAATCTCCGTGCTCACGGCCGGAAGCGATGACCGCGTGAAGGCTGTCGCTCCCTCCTGCGGCGGCATCAGCGACCGGCAAAACGCCAGCCCGCTCTATGTGGCGACGATCGCCGACAATAACTATCTCAAAAACATTTCCTGCCCGATTTTCTTTCTCAGCCCCTCGAATGATTTTCACGGGCTCATCAACCACCTGCCTGCGGCGTTGCATGAACTCAAGACCCGCGAGTGGCGACTCACCATCTCTCCTCACCACAACCACCAGGATACCGCCGAATACGAAGTCGCCACCCAAGTCTGGATGGATCGCTATTTGAAAGGGGAGGGTGTCGTTCCGGAGACGCCTTGGACCCAGCTGAATC
>CAIWSO010000217.1 GCA_903915315.1 uncultured Spartobacteria bacterium
CTAAAGAACTCTGGTGCGATGCGAATCGGGCTGAGTTTGTGGCACGATTTTCAGACGAACCGAGACTGGGCCTTATCGCAGGTCTGGATGACAAACTATGGACAACCATCTACACTGTGCGCGGGGATCGGGCACGGATCATATCTGTAAGGAGGGCTAGAGAAAATGAAGAAGCAATCTACAATGACGGCACAAGAATTTGAGCAGCGATTTGATGAGGGCGAAGATATCAGCCCACACATCGACATGTCCTCGATCCGGCGGCCAGGGTTGGAACCACGACGCGTGAATGTGGATTTTCCAGAGTGGATTATTGAGAAGCTCGACTGGCAGTCCCGATTGATCGGCGTGAGTCGGCAAGCACTTGTCAAATTATGGGTCTCCGAAAGAATTCAGAAAGAGCAACAGATACAAAAAATCCTTGCTCCTGGCTCATCCGCTTAGTGCAGGCATGCATGTTTACGGATTAATAATTGAAATATACGAGATTTCGAAACGCTTTTTGGCGGAGTGAACAACCATCGAAAGGGACTCACTGATCCCTATCCGCATAGCTGAAGATGCGACGAGCTTCTCCATCACAACATCGCAGCGGCTGGATTCTTTCCTTTTTGGGAGAAGATAAGCTACCCTCTCATACCAGTCGCGGGGTCAGTCCCACATATTGTCATTTCTTCAATTCAGCGATTGCCTTGGAATACCGAAACGGCCCTTGCTCGTTAGATCCATTACACAACTTTAGTTGAATCAATGGTTGCACCGCTACCATGCCCTCCTCACTAGCGACAAAAGCCATTTCGGCCGTCTCTGCGACTACAAACAAGCAGGTGGTGATCTTTCCCTCAGAGCCCAAGCTTTAGGAGTTTCGAATCCCAATGTGTTTGATATTGGACTGCGGCGGCAACGTGCTTTGATTACTCCTATGCAGCTGGATTTTGACTTGAAAGGCGGACCACCAACCAAAGCGAGGGAAATTCCCAAACCTCAGGAGCCGGTCATTTTGACTGTAGGCGCTCTGACCCGCAAGGTGCGTGGTCTTTTGGAGTCGGGCATCGGCGACATTTGGGTCGAGGGCGAAATCTCCAATCTTCGCCGCCAGTCATCAGGTCACGTTTACTTTACACTGAAAGACGAGTCCTCCCAACTCGCCTGCGTTCTTTTTGCGGGTCAAACCGCTCAGCTTCGGGGGATGAAATTTGCGGATGGTGTGCAGGTGCAACTATTCGGTCAGATTACCGTTTACGAGGCCCGGGGGAGCTATCAGATGATCGTTCGCCGCGTGCAGGAATGTGGTGTCGGAGCTTTGCAGGCGAAATTTGAAGAACTCAAACGCCGCCTGGACGCAGAGGGCCTCTTCCGCGCGGACCGCAAACGCGCTCTGCCCAAGTTCCCTAATCGCATCGGCGTGGTGACCTCCCCTACTGGCGCGGCCATACAAGATTTCCTCAACGTCCTTCACCGCCGTCAACGTGGCATCAGCGTTGTCATTTATCCCGTCAGGGTCCAAGGCAAGGGAGCTGCCGCTGAGATCGCTGCAGCGGTTCGAGCCTTTGGCGATCCCTCATCCATTAACATCGAGCCCGTGGATGTGATCGTGGTGACACGCGGGGGCGGAAGCCTTGAGGATCTTTGGGAGTTCAACGAAGAGGCTGTTGCCCGCGCGATTGCGGAAAGCCCAGTCCCGGTCGTGAGCGCAGTTGGGCATGAAATCGACTTTACGATTGCTGACTTCGCTGCTGACCTTCGAGCACCCACACCGAGTGCGGCAGCGGAAATTCTCTCGGCCGATTCCGCGGATCTTCTTACCAGACTCGACCATCTCGCCGCACGCTTACGCCGTCCCGTCGAAAACAAACTGGATGCCCTTCGCACCTTCCTCGACTCCATCGCCCGAACGGCCCTCTTCCAAGAACCCGCGCGGGTTTTAAGGGAGCACCAGCAAAACCTCGATCGTCTCTCGGAAGACATGGAAGCCAGCGTCGGTTCCCAGATTCAATCAAACAGGCTCAGGCTCGAGCGGAACTCCCGTACCATCGCCTCGCATAGTCCGGAGCGTAGGATCACGGAGATGCTCCACTCTTTGGCTCTCCGAAATGAGGCGATGGAAAGGCATTGCCGGAATCGTTTCCAGGCCCACCACTCGCACCTGGAAAAATGCCACGCCGTCCTCGAAGCGCTGAATCCCTCCGCTGCATTGGCCCGAGGATACACACTCACGCTCGATGAGTCCGGTCACGTGATCCGATCGGCCGCCAACACCAGCCAAGGTCAATGTCTCACCACCCGATTCCATGATGGAGCGGTGAAGTCCCGAGTCGAAACCGCAGAAAGCCCGGCGCCTCGCCAACCGGCTTGATATTACGCGTTTTTTTGTAAAACTCACATACACCCGTGAGCATTCCGTCACCCAATCCGACCCGTGTCTTAATTCTTACTGCGAGTATGGGGGAGGGTCACAACACCGCCGCAAAAAATATTCGTAACGCGATCCTTGCTCAGGTGGGAGCGAATGCAGAGGTGATGGTCGTAGACCCCTACACCCGCACCAATCCTATGGTGAATAGCCTGATGCAACAGGGCTACTCTCTCGCAATCAATCATTACCCCCGCGTTTGGAAAATCGTTTTTGAGATGCTCAGCAAGCCTGGGATGATCGAAGGCATGGGCCCGCTGCTCACTCAACTCATCAATGCCGTTCATGGATTGGTGAAAGAGTTCCGTCCCCATGTCATCGCCTCCACCTATCCGGTCTTCGGCTACATCTTGGCCAAGGTCAAAAAGCTCGACCCAGCAGTGGAAGCGCCATTTTTTACGATCATCACAGATTCCACGATTATCAATTCAGCTTGGTATCGCTATCCATCCGATGGATCTATCGTCGCCGACGAACCCACCGCAGCAGTCCTGATCAACGATGGGGTGAAGAAAGATCAAGTTCACACCTTGGGATTCCCAGTTGGCATCGAGTTTGAAGATTTTATTCCGACGCCACCGCCGCATGACGGGATATGGAAGCTGTTATTTTTTCCAGGGGGCACACCCCGCCGCGCATTGGAAACCCTTCACCATTTGTGCACTTTGACCAATGCCCACATCACGATCGTCACGGGGCATCGGCAGGCCATTCACGATACCATCTCGCGTGCAGGCGTTCACCAGCGCTGCAATCTCATCGGCTGGACGGATAAGATGCCGGAGTTGATGGGCTCGCACCATATCTTCATCGGCAAGGCTGGCGGGGCGACAGTTCAGGAGGCTATCGCCGCCCAGATCCCGTTTGTGGTGAGCCATGTCGTACCAGGACAGGAAGAGGGCAATATCGCACTCATCCAGCAGACTGGCATCGGAATGCTCGCTGCGGCCAATCCCGATCACGTCCTCCATGTCATCAAGGGGGCGATGGTGAA
>CAIWSO010000218.1 GCA_903915315.1 uncultured Spartobacteria bacterium
AGAACTCGACAAGAGCGATCGAGCGCGAGCTTGCCGAGGAGGATTGGAATCAAAGCCCCGTGCCCCCCCCGCGCCGAGATGCGCAAACGAGTCGTTGAGATGCGTCACCAATAAATCCTAGGGCCGATGTCGGAGGGGAGAGGGTTGGGTGGAGGGGCTTCTTGTTTGAGGAGGGATTGCCGCGTTTCTGAGGGGGATTTGCCGTAAATGCGGGTGAAGCAGCGGGTGAAATAAAGCGGATTTTCAAAGCCGCATCGGTCGGCGATTTCTTTGATCGCAAGGCTGGATCGCCCGAGCAGAGCCATGGCGAGTTGGAGTTTGAGCAGGCGAAATGTTTCCATGGGCGCGTGGCCGAGCGCTGTTTGAAAGAGGCGGCAGAGGTGTTTTTCTGTGACGCCGGCGCGCTTGGAAAGTTCCCCGAGTTGCAGGGCGTGATGGGGATTTGTGTCGATAATCGACCTCATGAAATTCAATGAGGCGTGGACTTGCTCGGGCCGGCGGTAGGCCACGCTGAGACCCTCTTCGCCCGAGGGGTTGAGCAAAATGCCCAAAAGGCACTCCATGAAAAGGCTCTCCTCGGGCCAAGCCCTCAGGGTTGGCCAAGCGGTTTCGCCATGCGTGGCGATGCGGCCAAGCAAATGGCGGAGCATCGGTGCGATGACAGGGGCGGGGTTTTCGAGAAGAACCGGCCACTTGCCGAGCGCGGGCCACTCGCGGGGAACGCTTTCGATGTCAAAATGCACATAGGCATGCCGCGTGGAGGACTTCGTATCCCAAGTGTAGGTCTCCTGGAAATCTGGGCGTGCGAGAATGATGCTGCCGGGCGGTGCTTTGTGTTCCTTGCCTCCCAGGCGGTAGCTCGCCGTTCCCTCGATCATCAATACCAGTTCGAAATCTTGGAGAACGCGCGGTGCGAGCTTGTCGCCGGGGCGGTAATGAACCACCGAGCCATAAATATACTTGAGGGCGAGGCGGTCTGATTTACGAATTGGAGATGGCATGGGAAAAAAGGGTAGTTGGAGCTTGGGGAGTTATATCGTAACAAATCAAGTAGAATGCGAATTCTGTGCATATTTACCCAACTCCTGCCCATTGGCAAAAAAACTCCGCAGTTTTATGGTGGCAAGCGTCATCAGCGATTTTAGCAGATTTAACAGAACCCGCTTTTCCATTTCCGAAATCCAGAACCTGACTTAACCAAAACCCCAACCAACCATGAACGACGACCACGCCACAGCCACACTCACCCGTCCGCCGAAGCACCTCGACTACAGTCTCACGGGCGAGAACTCCACGAGAGCGATCGAGCGCGGGCTTGCCGAGGCCGATTGGTATCAAAGCCCCGTTCCTCGCGCTGAGATGCGCAAACTTCTCGAACGGCGTGACGGTCCGGCCATTCGCGACACGATTTTGTGGTTCGGCCTGCTGGGGCTCACAGGCTGGGCGACCTTCGCGCTCCGGGATACATGGTGGGTGGTGCTTCCCTACATGGCTTATGCGGTACTCTACGCGACGGCGTCCGACTCCCGTTGGCATGAGGCCGGGCATGGCACTGCCTTCCGCACGGATTGGTTGAACAATTTCCTCTACGAGGTCGCGTCGTTTATGGTGTTGCGCGAATCGGTGGTTTGGCGCTGGAGTCATACCCGTCACCACAGCGACACGATCATCGTCGGTCGTGACCCGGAAATCCAGATTCCGCGCCCTCCGAAATTGAGGGAGTTGTTTTTGGGGTTGTTCGCCATTGGAGTCTATCGCGGGTATTTTCCTGGTGTTTTGCGTCACGCCGCGGGCCGTATTTCGGCTGATGAACGGACCTTCATTCCAGAAACCGAGTTTTCAAAAATCACGCGCAACGCTCGGATCATCCTCGCGATTTATGCAGCAACCATTGCGCTGTCGGTCGCGCTTCACAGTTGGGTGCCAGTGTTTCTCATCATCCTGCCGCATTTCTTCGGTACATGGCTGATGATTGTGCAAAAC
>CAIWSO010000219.1 GCA_903915315.1 uncultured Spartobacteria bacterium
CGCCGGCCTTTTGAAAAGTCCCAGCGATAGCGGGATTGATTTCAGTCGATGCCATGAAACCGAGAAGAAGGATGCCCACCGTGCTCCCCATACCATGAACGCCAAAGACGTCCAACGAGTCGTCGTATTTGAAAATATTCTTCAGCTTCGTCACTGCCAGATAGCAAGCCGTGCCGCCTGCCAGTCCGATCAGAAATGCGGACGGGATTGTTACGAAGCCCGAAGCGGGCGTGATCGTGGCCAAGCCCGCGACCATACCAGAAGCGGCACCCAGCACGCTGGGCCTCCCGTTTTTGAGCCATTCCCAAGCCACCCAAGCCAATGTCGCCCCAACAGCCGAAAAATGCGTCGCAGCAAAAGCACTTGTCGCCAATGCCCCCCCACTCACCGCGCTGCCGGCATTGAATCCAAACCAACCGACCCATAGCAACCCCGTTCCGATGAGGGTTAATACCACGTTGTGAGGGATCATGGGTTCATGGAGATAGCCCGAGCGTTTCCCAAGAAAGATCGCGCACACGAGCGCTGCGATGCCCGAACTGATGTGCACCACGATGCCGCCGGCAAAATCCAGAACAGGAATACTTCCACCTAATGCCCAGTTAAACAACCCGCCCTTGCCCCATAGCATATGGGCGAGGGGACAATAAACGCACAGAACCCAAAGTATCGTGAAGAGCAAGTAGGCTTTGAATTGCATGCGCTCGGCTACCGCTCCACTGATGAGAGCCGGAGTGATGATGGCGAACATCATTTGAAAGAGCATGAATGTTTGATGTGGAATCGTCGCGGCGTAGTCGGGATTCGGTTCCAAACCGACTCCTTTCAGGAAAAAATACTGCATCGGATTTCCAAAAAAGGCGTTCCCTTCTCCAAAGGCCAAGCTGTAACCCACCGCCATCCAGAGGAACGAGGCCACCGCCATCAAGATGAGGCTATTCATCATAGTCGAGAGCACATTCTTTCGACGAACCAAGCCTCCGTAAAAGAGTATCAATCCCGGCGCGGTCATCATCAGCACGAGTGCCGTGCAAACAAGCATCCACGCGTTGTCCCCCGTATTGATCTTGGGGGCTGCCGCCAACGTGGATTCGATGTGGGTGACTCTCGCAGCGATATCGGGGGCGGCATCTTGAGCACTCAAGAAGCCCGTAAAAAAGGCCCCGGCGGCCAAGATCAAAAAAACAAATTTATAGCGCAAAAATACAGAGGAGGAGAGATTCATTGGAAGCTGGAATTGTAGACCAAAGCGTTGTCTTTCTGTCAATCAAAGCTCTGTCGGAGCGTTTGTTTATTACGCCATAAAACCTCATCCTAGTATTTGCGATTGATCTACGCATTGTGCGCCCTCACTCAAATCGATCATCGGTGTTCTGATATCAAACCGGAGTTCATGTCAAAAAGTTAAAATGCTTGCTTTCGATCTTAATCAACCCTAGAATGTGTCTTTTGTGTTAGAGTTAAATTTTAAAGTGTCGGCGAGGAAGATGGCCGGAATGGTCATCATTCTCTTATTAGGGTGGGGTATTATCAGCTTTTCAGATGTTTTATGGAGTGCATATTCAACCTACAAAAGTGATTCTACAAAAATTGTAAAATCCGGACATTGGGGTGATATCGTCATAAGAGATGTCTTGCTGGATCTGCCCGATGAATTCGTCATGCTTCCTTCAGATTCGAAGGACAACCAGTGGTTCTTTGAAGGCTATACATGGGCCATGGTGCTTGATCTTCTCGAGTCGGCTCAGTTATCGGACCAAGCGCTACATGATTGGATCACCACAACGCCTAGGCGGCATGATACTGATGGAATCCGACTCATGCCCACGGACCAGCAGATTCTAGACTTATCACCGGAATCTCGTAGCATCCTATATCCGATATTGACAGGAATGTCTGCCAATTCTGATGTTAAAGACGTTATTTGCTTCAAGGAGGAAATCCTGAACCAGCAACTTAAAGATAGTGGGCTTTCACGTAGTTCCCTTGATCTTCTCAATCGACTTTTGTATCGCAACCCGAGTTCGCCCCTGCTGATCTTTTCCGATTGGGATGTGGCGCTCCGGCAGATTGCGAGCAATGCTGAAAAGCGTCTGTTTGTGAAGACTCTTTCGCGCAAGCCTTCCTTGCTGGCCGAGATCCGTGTTACGCCTGATTCCAATATCGATCAATTAGTGAATTACTGGGGCGTTGGCGGACGCCGAAAGGACATTGAGCCGCTTCTCGCTTCCATTAAAAGCCTCAAGACAAACGTGGATTTAAGCTTGGTGTATCTTCTTCCTCCCTTTGTAAGGGATCGCGTATACTCCTATCCCTTTCCCTCATCTGACGGCACAGGTATCAAGCAGGACTGTTTTTGGACGGCCTTCAATACGTTCAACCTCACTCCGGATGACAATCTGTCTGAAATGGACTACATCGCGCATAAGCTCGAGCATGAGTATTATAAAATCTATGAACCTTCGCAACTGGGGGACATCATTTGCCTTTCCGTCGGTGAGAAAAAGGTCATCCATGCCGCCATTTTCATCACCACCGATATCGTATTCACTAAGAATGGATATGATTTCACGCAACCATGGATTCTGATGCGCAAGTCTGACATGCTTGAAGTCTACAAGGCACGCTATCCCGCAAGTACGCTCCAGCCCATTTATTTCCGAAAGCGGACGATATAAAGGAAAGCGCGCCCTGTATGCATGGGACTAATAAAAGAGGGGCAATTGTGTATCAGAGACGCTTCGATCCGGAGGTCACTGGGGCGCCTGCTCTTTGCGGACCGGATCGAACTCAGGCCGGTATTTAACGCCGATTTTTCAGCTGCAGCCCATGGCATGGAATCGCCAAACTAAGTCGAAGGGCTCATTTTTATACCCGATCGAATTTATTATACCATTGTCTCTTTGAAATTAGACTTTAAAACCGCAAGAGAAGGGGGCATGGCCGTCTCGGCCGTGTGGACACTGGTCTACTTGCTCGCCACCGATTCCCATTGGAACCAATGAGCATGCCAAATCACACAGGCGGTGCCTACGGATCGGAGAGACGCGCTGTGCCCCTCTCCTAAAATCCAAAAGCAAGCTACTTTTGGTATTATTCCGAAAATAAAAATTGCAGAACCCGTTCGGGTATAGTAAAAGGTATTTGGAATAAATTTATACTCGATCGGGTATTCCAATGAATGATCCATTGATTCAATTTGTAAAGGCCAAGCGCAAAGCTGTGAGAATGACCCAGCATAATCTTGCCGATCGGGCTGGAGTGGGGGTGCGGTTTATACGCGATCTGGAGCAGGGCAAGGCATCGCTGCGGCTGGACAAGGTCAACCAGGTTCTGGGTCTCTTTGGGCATCGAATGGCTCCGGCACCTTTCCGAGAGGCGGTGGACGATGAGAAAAGCTGAAATCCTTCTCCATGACAGGCCGGTCGGTTTGCTTGAGGAACTTGAGCGCGGGTATCGTTTCACCTACTCGGCAGCTTATCTCAACGACCCGAAGGCCGTTTCCGCCAGCCTCACACTTCCCTTGAGGGCCGAGCCGTTCGAGGACAAGCGGCTTTTCCCTTTTTTTGACGGGCTCATTCCTGAGGGATGGCTGCTGGAGATTGCCGAAAAGACATGGAAGATCGACCC
>CAIWSO010000220.1 GCA_903915315.1 uncultured Spartobacteria bacterium
GCTATGTGCACTTACTTAAGAGCCAGAGTGGCGAGGAGGTGCTCGAAGCCAAAGAGGCTTTTGAAGCCAGCCGTGGCCACCTCGGTGCCGCCGCCAAAGACTTGGGTGAAGCCGCCAGCACGACTTATCAGGACCTTCGCGAACAGGCCCGAGTGAAAACCGAAGACATCCGATACAAAGCAAACCATTTTTTGGATGATGCCTCTGGCTACGCACAGAGCTACCAGACCGAAGCTGAAGCCTACATCCGCGAGAATCCTCTCCAGTCCGTCGGCATCGCGCTTGGCGTTGGCTTCCTTCTAGGGATTATCATCCGTCGTTGATTGGATCGAAAAATCATACCATGAGTGCTTCACAGCCGGAGCTTGATGGCCGGTCCACAGCTTCTCGTGGACTCATGGCGGAAATCCTGAGTCTCATTGGATCTTCAGGCCGATATTTGCAGGCGATTTTAGCCTTGGCCGGGGAGGAATCTCGCGAAGCCCTTGCGCTCTACACCCGCTTGCTGGTGATGCTGGCCGCCGCCTTCTTTTTTGCCGCCTTGGGCTACATACTCCTTGTGATAGCAGTGGTGTTTTTGGCAGCCCAGATTTTCGGTATTTCATGGTTGGTAATTTTTTCGGCACTCACGATCATCCACGGCTTGGCCGCCATCCTTTGCGCGAAGCATGTGCGGGATTACAGCCGCAGCCCGCTTTTCACCATCACCCGCCGAGAGATCACGCGCGATCTGGAAGCGCTTCAGAAGAACGCTCCCCGCCATGAGTAACAAGGAAGCCATTCTCGAGGAATTGCGGCGAAGCCGTTTGGCCATTGCGCGTGACACGACTGCCATCACCGAAGAGTTTAACCTTCTCGGCAAGATCAAGCGCTCCGTGAAATCCCGCCCCTTGGCCTGGCTAGGTGGCGCAGCCGCCCTTGGTTACATTTTTGCAGGTCCGAAGACAAAAACCCTCACAAAGAAAGTCCCTCAAAAAGGCGGTGACACGACCGAAAAGTCCGCATCGACCAGCAAGGATCGCCGACACTGGCTGATGACCGCTTTTGGTATCTTCAAAATGGCACTTCCTTTCGTTCGTCCCGCCATTTCGGCCTACGCGGCACGCCGATTGGGAGAATTTTCTGAGAAAATAGGCCGCTAATTTTTTATGCATGATCCTCGTTTTGACAAACTGGCAGACGTTCTCACTCGCCACTCGACCAAGCTGAAGGCTGGAGAAAAAGTTCTCATCGATATCTTTGATGCCCCCGATGCGATGGCTATTTCACTGATCCAAGCCACTCGATCCCGAGGCGCCATTCCCTTCGTTCAAATGCACCACGCGCGTGTCTCACGTGAGATCGCTTTGGGAGCGGAGGAAGCCCATCTGACGATCGCCAGCGGCGTGGAACTGGCACGGATGAAAAAGATGGATGCCTACATTGCAGTGAGAGGCAGCCACAACATCACGGAGATGAGTGATGTGCCCGACGAAAAAATGCGACTGATCTCCGGAGCGATGCGCTCAGTGATGGATTGGCGCATCAACAAGACAAAGTGGGTCGTGCTTCGTTGGCCCACGCCCGCGATGGCGCAGCAAGCGCAGATGAGCACGCCGGCATTCGAGGATTTTTACTTCAAGGTTTGCACGCTCGATTATAGCCGCATGGCCCCCGGCATGGCCGCGCTCAAAACGTTGATGGATGGCACGGACAAGGTTCAGCTCAAAGGCCCCGGAACAGACCTCCATTTTTCGATCAAGGGAATCGGCTCTGTGACTTGCGGCGGCGACCGCAACATCCCGGACGGTGAGGTTTTTTCTTGCCCCGTGAAGAAAAGCGTCGAGGGATTCGTGACCTTCAACGTGCCTAGCATTTATCAAGGCCAAGCATTTGATGGCGTCCGCTTGGAATTTTCAGCCGGAAAAATCGTCAACGCCACATCGAACAATACCACTGCGCTCAACCGGATCTTGGACAGCGACGAAGGGGCCCGCTACATCGGGGAATTCGCGTTGGGATTCAACCCCCACATCCTCCACCCGATGCGCGATATCCTCTTTGACGAAAAAATCTCAGGCTCGTTCCATTTCACTCCCGGACAAGCCTACAAAACGGCCGGTAACGGCAACACCAGCCGCATCCACTGGGATATGGTCTGTATCCAACGCCCCGACTGCGGTGGCGGCGAAGTCTGGTTCGACGGAAAACTGATTCGCAAAGACGGTCTATTCATACCCACGGCGCTCAAAAAATTGAATCCCGACTACCTACTCGGAAAAGCGAAATAGGAGTTTTTGGAGTTTAAGCGGGTCTGCGGCAATTTTGTTTGCCGTCAGGGAAGCAACCCGATAGTTGTTCAGCTATCTGATATGGAAAATACCTTGGCCTCTCGAGAATTGCAGATCGAGCGCAAACACGTCATCATTGAGTTGCGCGAAAATGACCGGGGAAGATTTCTCAAAATCACCGAAGAGGCCCACGGTCGCCGGAACTCGGTGATCATCCCCAGCACGGGCTTGGATGAGTTTGAAACCCTACTCGACGAGGTCCTCACCGCAGGCGAAGAGATAGAATAATACCCGCTCAGTCGCAGATTCCGGACAGCTCGTCCGAAGTCACTTTTTCCACCTCTCGAGGGATTCCTCGTGCAAATGGCGGCGCTTGAAATAGCGCGAAAGGATACCGTATCTCGGACTGAAAAAGTAGGCGAGAAGGAATATCGCTCCTAGTATCAAGACGATGGCCGGCCCAGATGGGATATTTGCCCAGAAGGAGAAGAGCAACCCGACCACGGCGCCTAATGTTCCTAGCGCTCCACCACCCCAGAGAATGGTATCGAAGGAGTCGCTTAATAAGTAAATTGTTGCGGCGGGCAAGATCAGTAATCCCAGGGACAAGAGCACACCCACAGCTTGCAGCGAGGACACCATGGCCAAAACAATAAGCAGGATGAGCATGCCTAAAAGCCCCCCAACTGGAACCCCCTGACTCCGCGCAACCGAGGACTCGAAGATCGCGAGCAAAAGCGGACGTTGAAATGCCACGAGAAGGATCAGCGCGACACAGGTTATGGCATAACTCGTCCAAAGATCACTATCCCCAACCCCGAGGATGTTGCCGAAAAGGAAATGATCCAAACTCACCTTCACCCCTGCATATTTGATGAGGGCGATGCCAATGGCGAAGGCGATGATGTAGAGGGCGGCAATGGCGGTCTCTTCCTTCACCCGTGAACTTCGGGAAATAATGTGCCCGCCAAGCGCAACAAAAATGGCGGCGAGCAAGCCCCCCAAAAGAAGCCCCATAGGTGAGAGTCCGACTAAAATCGCAGCTACGGCAAGGCCAGGCAGAAGCGAGTGCGAAAGGGCATCGGCCATGAGCGCAAGGCGCCGAATGACCACAAACGCACCGAGAAAGCCATTCGTGAAACCAATCAACACACAGGCCAAGAGAGCACGCTGCATGAATTCGTATTGGAAGGGTTCGAGAATCCAGTTCATGCGTGTTCGTGGTGATGCCCGCTGAAGACGTGCATTGTGTAAGCGCGGTCGAGGTTTTCTTTGGTGAAGGCTTCCGCTGTGGGACCGCAAGCAACGGCTTCGCCATTGATCAGAAGAATGTGATCAAAGAGGCCCTCTACGCTTTTGAGGTCGTGATGCGAGGCCATGACGAGCTTCCCGGCGTCGCGCAGTCGGCGCATGGCCACGGCAAAGGCTTCGGAGGCGTTGCGGTCGAGACCAGTGAATGGTTCGTCGAGCAGGTAGATGTGAGCCTGTTGGGCCCAAGCTCTAGCAAGAAAAGTTCGCTGTTGCTGCCCTCCCGAGAGAGCGGATATTTGCCTGTCTGCCAAATCCGCTAGGTCGCAAATCTCGAGGGCTTCAGCGACTGCGGCGGCATCTTTTGCCTGAAATTTTCCCCATTTTCCGAGGGACGGATACCGCCCCATCTCGACGAGTCCGCGGACAGTGACTGGGAAATCCCAGTCCACGGCTTCTCGTTGCGGCACGTAGGCTATTGTGCGGCCGGCAGGCCCATCCAACTCATGCCCACAAAATTCAATGCGCCCCGTCTCAATCGGAAGTAATCCGGCAATAGCTTTGAGCAAAGTGGTCTTCCCTGCCCCATTCGGGCCCAGCAACGCAATGCAGGATCCGCATTGGAACGAGGCCGTGAGATGATGAACGGCCGGAATTCGGTTGTAGCTCACAGTGACGTCTTCGAGAGTGAGTTGATGGCTCATGGGGCAGGAATGGAAACAACGTCTTCAATGGTTTCGCCACCCCAGAGTGTGGCATCGGTCAGCGTTTTACCGGCAACCCGCACCTCGACTCGGAGCGCAGTATTTTTTTGAGAAGATGCAAACCGAGCCTTCACCACGAGATCCTCAGGCTTCACGGAATCCATCGTAAAGGTGGCACTTAGAGAATCCGCTGCAGGCGAAGATTCCAGAGCCTTTTGCCCGATGGCGGAAACAGTCAGGTGTGCGGGAGGCGAGGCGGTGAGTGTGATATCGTAGGGGGTCATTTTTTTGGGGGAGGGTTCCGCATTCAACGCGGAACTAACGGGCTCTGGGCATTTGCGCGTAAGGAGAAAAACCGGAATGCCTGCAATCGAGAGAAAGCAGATCAAAATAACCAGTCGCAGTATCGGATGTCCTCTCATGCTTTACTGAAGCGCCCCTACGATCGTAGTGACATTGCTCTTCATCATTCCAATATAGGTTCCCGCCTCGCCTACCCCAAGCCCATCGGCGTAGAGCGTTCCGCCCAGATTGGCACCGGTTTCAATCGTGATTTGCTGGAGGACCTTGGGGTTCTCGATATTTTCAGCGAAGATGGCTTTCACTCCAAAGGCTTTAATTTCTTGAATGAGATTACGGACTTTCTGCGATGACGGCTGATCCGATGTGGAGATCCCCTGCACGGGCAGAACCTGAAATCCATAGTCCCTCGCGAAGTAGCCAAGAGCATCGTGGGAGGTCACGAGTATCCTTTTTCTTTTGGGCAATACGGCCAGTTGAAGTCGGGTCCATTTCGCCAAGACTTTAAGCTTAGCCTCAAATGCCTTTGCGTTCGCTTCAAAGTGGGCGCGACCATCCGGATCCACTGCGATGAAAGCATCCCGCAACTGAAGCGTGACGGACTCGACATTCGCGATGCTGTGCCACCAGTGGGGATCGGATGCACCATGCGAATGGCTGTGGTCGTGATGATCTTCTTCCGCGCAGGCGAGCGGTTTCACCGCAGATTCCGCCACAACGAATGTGACTCCGCTTTTTTGCACACTGGAACGAAGTTTGTCCAAATACGGCTCAAATCCCAACCCGCTCGCCAATACTATCTGCACATTCGATATCTTTTTAATGTCGCCCGGCGTGGGTTCGTAAAGGTGTGGGTCGCTCCCGGGCTTGATGATCTCGCGGACTTCCACCCGATCGCCCCCGACGTTCCGAGCGATATCAGTAAGCACCGTGCTAAGCGAAGCCACCTTGACTGGCTCCGCAAAGGCTCCCGTTACAAAACCGATAAAAATCAAAATTGAAAAAATCTGAAGCATGAACAAAACATCCTAATAGCGGCATTTACTGCAAGTCAATTGCATTTCAAAAAATGAATGGATTGCATGAAGCCGCAAAGCAAAGCAAGATTTGCAACTTATAAAAAAACTATGGCTGATTACGATTTGATAGTGGTGGGCGGCGGACCGGCGGGCTACGTCGCAGCGATTCGCGCAGGACAACTGGGTAAAAAAGTGGCCTGCGTCGAGATGGATCGGGCGGGCGGCACCTGTTTGAATTGGGGCTGCATTCCGACAAAGTCCCTTCTCAAAAACGCCGAGGTTTATCAGATGATCAAAAACCACGCCGGCGACTTTGGCCTCAAGGTTGAAGGCTTGACCTACGAGTGGGACAAAGTGATCGGACGCAGTCGCAAGGTGGCTGACCGACTGGCTGGCGGGATCGAAATGCTATTTAAGAAAAACAAAGTCGACTATATCCGAGGCGAAGCCACGATTCCGAAGTCCGGAGTGGTCGAGGTGACGGACAAGGACGGCAAAAAAGCCGAACATAAGGCCGCGAAAATTCTCATCGCCACTGGCGTGGTGACCCGCGAGATGCCGGGCTTCCCGTTCAATGGCAAAAGCGTGATCGGCAGCCGCCAAGCGATGGCTTTGGAGAATCAGCCCAAGGAAATCATCATCATCGGAGCCGGCGCCATCGGCATCGAGTTCGCGTATTTTTTCAATGCTTTCGGGACCAAAGTGACCGTGGTCGAGATGCAACCAAATATTCTTCCGGTCGAAGATACCGAGGTTAGCCAAACACTCGAAAAATCCCTCGCCAAACAAGGAATCAAGCTCCTCACCAGCACGAAAGTCGACAAGGCGGAAACCACCAACAAGGGTGTGCGCCTCACTGTCACCGGGAAAACCACCGAGACAATTGAAGCCGACATCGCGCTGGTCGCTATCGGCGTTTCGCCACTCATGCCCACAGGAATGAATTTTGAGACCGATGCCAAGGGCTACCTCAAGACCAATGAAAACTATGAGACGAATGTGAAGGGCGTTTATGGCGCGGGCGACATCATCGGGCCACCTTGGCTCGCTCACGTCGCCAGCTACGAAGCCATGCAGGCCGTCGAAGGAATGTTCACGGGATCCAAGCCGAAGAAGGTTTCCGTCTTCCCAGGCTGCACGTATTGCCAACCACAGGTCGCCAGCGTGGGACTCACGGAACGCGCGGCAAAGGAAAAGGGCCTCAAATTCAAAGTCGGCAAATTCCCGTTCCTAGCCAGCGGCAAAGCCCAGGCGGTCGGCGAGAGCGAGGGCTTCGTCAAACTCCTCGTCGGCGAGAAGCATGGCGAAATCCTTGGCGCCCACATCATCGGAGCCGATGCCACCGAGATGATTGCCGAACTCGGACTCGCGATCACGATGGAGGCCACCTACGAGGAACTCATCGCCACGATCCATGCCCATCCAACGCTGAGCGAGGCAATCCATGAAGCCGCGCACGCCTCACAAGGTCACGCGATTCATTTCTAATAGCCGAAAATAACAAAAATCCAGCCAAGGCCCGATCGAATGACGGGCCTTGGCTTTTTTTATGTGAACTTCACCTTCGGGTAGGTTTTGAGATAATTGCCCACCTCTGCAACAAAGGCATCGCCGAACTCGGACTGCTTTCTCTCGCTGATTCCCTCGATGAAACGGAGATCGGCAACCTTCGTCGGATATTCCCGAGCCATGTGGCGAAGGGTATTGTCTCCAAAGATGACATAAGCCGGCACGGCCCGCTCATCCGCGAGTTTTTTACGCAACTTGCGAAGGCGATCGAAGAGCGTTTCGTCACAGGCGATTTCACCCGCGCGGGGAGCCGCCACCTTTTTCACCGCCATCGTCTTCGTGAGCACAATGACCCTCCGGCTCTTCAACGCATCCAAGCCTTCGGGACTCAGTGAAATCGTCGGAAACTGGCCAGTATCCTGAGCCAGAAGCCCAGCCCGAAGTAATTCCCTCCCGATGGCACTCCACTCGGAGCGACTGAATTCCTTGCCAATCCCATAGGTCGTGAGTTGGTCGTGCCCCCAGCGACGGATTTTTTCTGTGTCCGCGCCAGTGAGGATTTCAATGAGGTGATTCAGCCCCACACCGAAGCGCCCGACTTGCCGAACACGATAGGCACAGGAGAGCAACTTCTGGGCCTGTGTGGTGGCATCATAGGTCTCGCGGGGCTGGATGCAATTATCGCAAGCCTCGCAATTCGGCACCGAATAATTCTCGGCAAAGTAATTCAATAACTCACGGCGCCTGCACGTCGGACACTCAGCGTAGCGGAGCATGAGATTGAGTTGATCGCGGGCAATCTGCTTCTCCTTCGGATTCGACATCTCATCGATGAAATGCGTTTGCTTGGCTGCATCGCCTGCGCTGAAGAGGAGAATGCAATCCCCCGGCAATCCATCCCGCCCCGCACGCCCGGTTTCCTGGTAATAGCCTTCGATATTTTTGGGCAGGTCGTGATGAATAACCCAACGGACATTCGGCTTATTGATGCCCATTCCGAAAGCAATCGTCGCGCACATGATTCGAGTATCGTCGCGAATGAAGAGTTCCTGATTGAGTTCCCGTTCCTTCGCGGTGAGGCCGGCATGATAGGGCAGTGCAGAAAATCCACGGTCACTGAGACTCGCGGCCACACGATCCACCGCTGCCCTTGTCGCGCAATAGACAATCCCGCTGTCCATGGGCCGCGTGCGAATGAAGTCGATAATTTGCTTCACTGGCTGATCTTTCGGCAGCACGCGGTAGGAGAGATTCGGGCGATTGAAGCTCGCAACGAAGACCCGTGGGTCTTTGAGCTTAAGATGGTGAATGATATCCTCCCGCACCCTTTCCGTTGCCGTTGCCGTAAGCGCCATGAGTGGGACATCCGAAAGAAGCGTGCGCAGGCGTGAGATCTGGCGGTATTCCGGACGGAAATCATGTCCCCACTCGGAAATGCAGTGGGCCTCATCAATCGCGATGGAGGTAATATTCCAGCTCAGAAGATTCTCTCGCCAATGGTCGAGCAACAACCTCTCGGGGGCGGCGTAGAGCAACCGATAGCGCCCCTCATGCAGTCCACGCAAGCGTGCCTTGGTTTCCTTCACTCCCAATGACGAGTTCAAAAAGGTGGCCGGTATGCCCGCTGTCTCCAGCTGGCTGACCTGATCTTTCATCAGCGCGATCAAAGGAGACACAACGAGAGTCAGCCCCTCACGAAGAATCGCAGGAAGCTGGAAACAAAGCGATTTCCCTCCACCCGTAGGCAGAAGGGCAAACACATCCTGCCCGGCCAACGAGGATTCCATAATCTCGCGTTGCAGCGGACGGAATTCATCATAGCCGAAGGCCGACTTGAGTGATTGTCGCATGGTGTCCATTTTGTCGATGGGCAGGAGGGTCACCGAGAAGCGCCCACGAATCGAGAGCATTCTTCAAAAAGGCGAAAGCAAGCTCATCCTTGGGGATATTTTATGGAAAAATCCCGCATTTCGTTTACATTCGAGAAAATGAACCTCGCAGCGGGATCGCAGTATCCGGTGAAAGTATGGGCCTCCCTTGCGGGAATTTTGTGCTCCGCGATTGTCACTTGGTCCGCCCGCGCGACGGAAAGCGACTGGACGATTCCCGAGGAGTTTTCCTATCCCAAACCGCTCCAGATTTCCGAGGCATCAGATAAAATGGCCCGAGCCCAAGCCAATTACTTGCAGGCTCTCCTAGACGAGGAAACCGACGGCCCCGAGAAGGCACTGGCAAGCAAGCGGGAGGTTTTGGCATGGGACCCCGGATTCACTTCCCTTTCCGTCGAGGTCGCCGAATACCTTCTCCGTGGTGGTGACACCGCCGAGGCATTATCGATTCTGAAAGATGCGGCCAAAGCCGCCCCAGATGAGGATGCC
>CAIWSO010000221.1 GCA_903915315.1 uncultured Spartobacteria bacterium
CCGCTTTTGATCGGTTGCCACATCCACGATACGCGATGGCCCTTCCGCGACCATCGCCCTCCGTTCACTGGCGACACGCCCTTAGAAAAACTGGTTCCCCTCCTGCCGAAAAAATGCGCCACGGTTTTTGAGATGTCCCCGCGCACGGAAGCCGCCGATATTCAATCCGCCGCCACCGCTTGGAAAAAACTTTTTAACCGCAGATGAAAAAACACATCCTCACCGTCGTTCAGCTTCTCATCACGGCGGGACTTTTATGGTGGAGTTTCCGGAATCCAGACCAAAATCAAAAACTCCTCGTTGCACTGGATTCAGCGACTCTTTGGTGGTTTTTTCCTGGCCTAGTTGCGATCGGCGTAGGGCTATTAATTCAGGTCCAGCGCTGGCTGATCCTGCTGAGAGTTCAAGGCATCGTTGTTTCTTTTTCCCGCGCCATCCGCATCATCCTCGTGGGCATGTTTTTTAATTTGTTCCTGATTGGTGCGACCGGTGGCGACATTGTTAAAATCTTCCTCATCATCCGCGAGGCTCCGCACAAGAAGGCTGGCGCTCTCTTGAGCGTCTTCATCGACAGGATTGTCGGCCTTCTTGCGCTCGCCGCCATCTCCGCGGCCATGATCCTTTTCCACTGGGACGAGCTCATTTCCCATGACTTCACCCGACTCGTTGTTTTCACTGTTGCTATCATCCTCGGCGGTTCACTGGGCTTCATTCTCGTCGCCTGGTTGGTGGATCGACTGCATCTCACCGCCCGTTTACCGCAATGGCTCCCAGCCCGTGCAAAAATCGCCGAAGCGGCCACCGCCTTTGCCGAATACGCGCGCGCGGGTAAATCGGTCACTCATGCGTTCCTTCTCTCCATTCCTTCCCATTTTCTCTTCTTTTCTACCTTTTATTTTGGAGCCAAAGCCTTCAATTCAGGCTTGGAGCTTTCGAATCTTTTTTGTGTATCGCCGATCGTTTCGACGGTGACTGCACTCCCGATCAGTGTCGGAGGCGCAGGGCTACGGGAGGCCCTGTTTATAAAAATTCTAGGCGGCCTTTATTCTACGTCTGAATCCATTGCGACTCTGATTTCGCTTTCCGGTTTTATGATGTCTGTTTTCTGGAGCCTCGTTGGGGGAGCCATCTACCTCCTCTACCGCTCGTCGAATCACGACCTCCCCCATATGGCCGATATGCAGGGGGTTGTCGAAACTCTCGAGCATCAGGTGGAAGCAAACGCAGTAAGCGGACATAAATTAGACACATGAGAGCGGCGCAAGCCATTCGAGTTCCCCGTATCTGCGCTCACTTTGCCATGACCGCTGATGGAAAGATCAGCACAAAAAACCTGACTCCCTCGCGCTTCACTTCGCCCAGAGACAAGTCGCGACTTCATCTGATACGGGCTGAGAATGACGCCATTTTAGCGGGCCGTAGAACGATCGAAGCCGACACCATGAGCATGGGTCTCTCCCGGCTCGATCTTCGCGAGGAACGTGTCCGCCAAGGTCGCCCCCCCGAACCGCTTCGGGTGGTCATTAGCAACGAGGGGATCTTCAATCCGGCTTCCAAGATTTTTTCCTATACCTCCTCGCCTTTGGTTGTTCTTTCGACTATTCGCATGCCTCAGGACGTCCGTGACGCCATAGCGCCGCATTGCGATCTCCTCCTTTTTGACACACCGTCTGTTCCTCTTCGCAAGGCTTTGGCTTTGCTCCGACGTGACTATGCAGTCAAGCGCCTCGTTTGCGAGGGAGGCGGCCAGCTCCTGCGCGCGCTA
>CAIWSO010000222.1 GCA_903915315.1 uncultured Spartobacteria bacterium
CTGATAAGCAACACTTCTTCGGTGCCGACGCTGAGATTTGGGCGGATGGGGTTTTCGATATTATCAAAAACGATCTGGAGGCCGCGCCACTGGCTGGTTCGACCGCCCCTACGAATCTTTTGCCGCCGCCGCCCCCTGCGCCAACCCCTGCCGAGGTCGCCAAGTCCGCTCCTCCAGCACCGACGCGGCCGTCCCTCTACATCAAAGCTTCGCTCGAATACATCACCGCACCGTTCTCGAAAGAGGAAATCGCGCCCTACAATGAATCGTTGGTTGGGTTCGTCTATCGCGTGCGATATGTCATGCAAGGCGAGTTTAAGGGAACGCATTTGGTGGTCCTCCATGCGGCGCACATTGACGGAAAGAGACAATCGCTGAGCGGATACTACATTAATCAAACCCGAAGGATGAGGCTTATTCCACTGGAGGATACTCCTTGGGCGACGTTGAAGGCCAAGGATGATCCACGCTTTGTCGATATGGAGAGATTCATATGCGAGGAAGACGACATCAAACTCAGTAAGCAAATGTGAGAGCCCTCATCCTATCACTCGCGCTGGGATTGGCTCTGGGGGCTTGCCAGATAGTCGATGCTTCGGCACCGATTTCGTTTGAGCCTATTGTCTACACCTCGCCAGGGGATGTGGAGGTGCCGGTTTCCACGCAGCGTTCTTCGGGCTCTATGAGTGTGATGCTCATTGGTGACTCTTTGAGTGTCGGCCCTTTTGGTGACAGGATGTTGGCTTATTTTCGTCAAAAGCTCGAGCCGGCCCAATATACTATTTATGCCGCCTGCGGCTCTTCGCCCGAAAGCTGGCTCAAGGACTCTCCTGACTTCATTACGCCTTGTGGATTTCGTATGGTGACGGCTAAGGAAAGCTGGAAAACCGACTACCATGATGGCAAAAAACCCCGCCCTGTAAGGACACCCAAGCTGGCTTCGATTATTTCCAAAAGCAGGCCGCCCCAACTTGTCATTGTTCAGATGGGAACGAATTGGATGGATGAATTTGTTGGGGCTTCGGATTTAAGTGGCGATTTGAAAAAAATCATCATCCGAAAGTTCATTACCGAAATCCGCGCGAAAACGACGCCATATGTTCAGATCGTTTGGGTTTTGCCGCCGGATTCCTCAAAATATTCTTCCCGTCTAAAGGATGCAGTGGATCGCTGGATCAACGATTGTGCGAGGGAGTTAAAGTTCAAGACGATTAACTCGCGCGGGTTCACTGACCGCTATGTGAAAGGAAAGTCCGGTACGGATGGCGTTCATCTCAACGTGGCGGCCGGTCATGAGTGGGCGAATGGTGTCATCAAGCGACTCCCCAAGATCACCTCATCAGTGGTTTCTCAGACATCGGCTCTTTGATCAATGGAACTTTTGCCCAACCTTGTCCTTGCGTAAATTCACGGGAGGTGAAGCACCAGATCAGGAGGCGACGGCCGGTGAGTGTGGCTTTGCGGCGTGCTAGATTGCGACGTGCGGAAGTGGCCCCGGATCCCATTACGGCAACCACGTCGAGAGGAAACCCGAGTTCGTGGGACAATTGATCGGAGAGCCCGGAACCCACGGCATGCATATCGCCGCCGGAATGGAAAACGAGATTGTGGCTATCACCCAAAAGAATGATGGGGCTGTCCTTGGCATTGGGAAGAGGTGCGCGCCCACTGGAGGCAGCTAGGCCAATAAAGCAGGAGGTCAAAGGTTCGGTTTCCTTCAGTGGTGGAACGAGGGAGGAAGCGAGGTCGCCATGGATTTCCAATGGGACATCGAGCGCTTGGGTTTTCACTTTCGGCTGGGTTATCACCCATGGCGCATCCTTGAATCGCTCGGCGATTGTTTTTGCAGCCAGCTGGATGCCCGGCGGGGCCCAGTGGGTATCCGTTTTGCAGTAAAGATCCGGCGATCCTGCATTCCTTGCGTTGAGAAATGTCTCGGTCAGATCAAGGACTTGAATTCCCCGGCTTTCGAGGAGCTTGTAAAAATCGCGGTCGTTTTTCACGAGATCCGCAGGCACCTCTGGCGGCGTAGGATTGCCGGACATGAGTTTATCAGGGTAAATTGCGGCCTTGGTTGGAACGGGTACAAGGAGAAGTTCGATGCCCGCTTTGTCCAACTGCTCCTTGAAGTCCAATATCGCAGGAAGAGGGTCGTTTGAATCGGCCGTAACGGCTGGGATTTCACTCCAGAATCGTGGAGCGCAAAGATGCCGGAGCTCCTTGTCCAAGAAAAGCCAGCCATCCACCCCGGATATGGTCATGCTGGGACTTGCTCCCGCTTTGTCCAGAGCGGTCGTAAGGGATTGCTGAAACTTGTCGCTGGCTGATGGAATGGGAGTTTCTGCGGCCGAGCAGAGGTCCATCCAGCAGGCATGGAGGGCTATCATGGCAACTAGGCACCGTAAAATAAAAGACGCATTAGAAATCATAGACTAAGTGACACGGGGCTTTTTCAAAGTCGGGTACTAAAGCACAAATCAACAGGATTGTCTTGCCGTAAAAAAATGATACCCCATGGAGGCGGGGATTTGTCATTTAGAGGCGATTCCACCGAGTATCGATGGTTTTCAGTTCTCATATTTTTCTATTTTATTTTCTGCCGTTGGCTCTGGGGCTCTATTACGCGCTGTGGCGTGCTCCGCAGCGCTGGCGAAATGTCACTCTGATCCTTACCGGATATGCATTTTATGGCTGGGCAGAGCCAATGTTCATGCCGCTGATGTTTTTCACCACCTTCGTGGATTGGCTGGTGAGCTTGATGATTGCCCACAACGAGTGGCGGGTTTGGCGAGTGTGGTCTCGACCGGTGCCGTTGCTGGAGCATGGCGGTTCCCGATCTCAAATTCAGTGTTCAGCGATCACGATGTCGATTGTTCTTAACCTCGTGGTGCTTGGTTTTTTCAAATACTTCAATTTTGGGGTTGAGAGCTACAATACGCTGGCACAGTCGATGGGATTGGAAAGCTGGCAATGGAATACGTTTTTTGAAGTCGTGCTTCCTCTCGGGATCAGCTTCTACACGTTCCAAGCCATGAGTTACACCATCGATGTCTATCGCGGTGAGGCGCGCGCGATGGCGAGCCTGGCTGATTTTTCCTGCTTCGTCTCGATGTTCCCCCACCTCGTGGCCGGAC
>CAIWSO010000223.1 GCA_903915315.1 uncultured Spartobacteria bacterium
GGCATTCCAGACGATCTTGGCCGCTTTAGGAAATTCGCAACGGATGTAGATGTAGGAAAGATGAACGTTCGTGGCAAAGGCCGCGATGACGAGACCTTCGATGAGTTGGTGGGGATCTTGGTGCAGGATGTAGCGATCCTTGAACGTACCGGGTTCGGACTCATCGGCATTGACGACGATGTAGTGAGGCTTGCCGTCATCGTATTTGATGAAGCTCCATTTCGCGCCAGCAGGAAAGCCTGCACCACCACGACCACGAAGATTGGCCGCCTTGACGAGATCAATGATCTCACCCGGCTTCATGGTGAAAGCTTTTTTCAGAGATTCATAGCCACCATGGGCGAGGTAGGTCTCGATGTCGGGAGCGTAGCCCGGCTTGCTGATATTTCCAAAAATGATCCGACGTTCTTTCGGATGCGGAGTAGGTAGGAGTGAGACCATTGTTATTTGTATTGATCTACGATTGCAGGGACATCCGAGAGGGCGATATTTTCGACGAGTTCGTCATTGATGAGGGCGACTGGAGCGCTGCCGCAACTGGCGAGACACTCGACAAATTCGACGCTGAAATTTCCATCGGAGGATGTCGGCGGAGCCTCACCAAATCCATGACTATGACAATGCGGGTCAATGCCCACAGATTGGCAAAATTTTTCTCGAACTTCGTAGCTGCCTGCCATGGCACAAGCCAACGTGCGGCAGACTCGAATGATGGTTTTTCCAGCGCGTTCGCGACGGAACCACGGGTAGAATGTCACAACCTCGAGGATATTCACGGGCGTGAGTTCGAGCTTAGCGGCGATCCATTCCACACCGCTGTCGTCGATAAAACCAAAGTGGTTTTGCCAAAGGTGAAGAAGAGGCAGGGAAGCGCTTCGCTTCGAAACAGGGTAGTGGGAAACCAACTCGTCGGCTTCGGCCAAAAGTTCCGGAGTGATCGCATCTGCTTGGCAGGTCATCGTCTCAGTCATCGTCGGCATTTATCGGTGGTTCCACCCTGCTCATCAAGCAAAACGATTCATGAGCGACGAAGAAAAAGCACCTTGGGAGTAAAACGCCTTTAGAGAAGCTCCAATCGAAGCATGTCGAGAGCGGCTTGAGTGGCGAGTTGCTTGAAGGTGAGGCGGTCTGTCGAAAATCGAGCCTCGCGACAAAGCGTCTCTTTTCCCTCACGGGCCAAGGCGATAAAAACAAGGCCGACCGGCTTTTTAAGGGAGCCTCCACCTGGGCCAGCTATTCCGGTGACCGAAAGTGCAAAGGTCGAAGGGGCTTTATCGCGAGCCCCCTCGGCCATCGCGCGGGCAACAGGTTCACTCACAGCCCCGAACTCCTTAAGCAAAGCCGGATCCACGCCGAGGAGATTCATTTTGGCCTCGTTCGAGTAGGTGATAAAACCCTGATTAAAAATCTGCGAAGAGCCCGGCGTATCGGTGATGCGGCTGGCGAGGAGCCCGCCCGTGCAGGATTCCGCTGTACTGAGGGAAAGGTTTCGAGCAGTGAGGCTGGCCACAATACTAGCCTCCATCCCCTCCCCGTTTGAGGAAACAAGGTGCTTTCCGAGAGCC
>CAIWSO010000224.1 GCA_903915315.1 uncultured Spartobacteria bacterium
GCTTCCCGTTCATGGGTTTATGCTTGGTCAGTTTGATAGTGTGTTTTTTTTGTTGTTTATATGGGGTAGATTACTTACAATTAAATGTGTCGTTATATGAGGATTCTCGAAGCAACGCTTTTAGAATTTCCTCAATCGATTAACTTTTTAACAACAACAAAAATTCCGGCATCTTATTTTGCATAAAACTCTTGATTTGTTAGGCATGCATTCCTCCGCTTTGTTCTAAGGCAAATTCCTTTACCAACTGTCAAGTCACCCGATTTTGGTGGCTTTTCCTGTATTAAATCAGGCTCACATTCCCAAGCTTCTATGGACCGAGTGCATTATCTGCTCGATGACCAAAGGCGGTAGCTTGGCCATTTTTTTCTTCAAGTTTATAATGTCATTCTTGCTTTTCAAATTCGCTCCTTTCCCATTGCGAAATCGTCTTGTCGTGATTAGGTGAATGTTTGATTCATGAATAATCGAAAAGGTATTGTTCTCGCAGGGGGATCTGGATCCCGCCTGCATCCGTTGACTCTTGCTACCAGTAAACAGTTGATGCCTGTTTATGATAAGCCGATGGTGTATTACCCCATCTCGGTTTTGATGTTGGCGGGGATCCGCGATATTCTGATCATTTCAACTCCGTTTGATTTGCCTGCCTTCGAGCGTTTGCTAGGTGACGGTTCCCAGTTTGGAGTTTGTTTTTCTTATGCTGAGCAACCCAGTCCGGATGGTCTGGCTCAAGCTTTTCTCATCGGGGCCGATTTTTTAAACGGCGCACCCGCAGCTCTGGTTCTGGGAGATAATTTATTCTACGGAAATGATTTTACGGATACGTTAGCGAGCGCCAATCAGGACGTAAATAATGCCACAATTTTTGGATACCCTGTCTCTGATCCACAGGCTTATGGTGTGGTCGAATTTGATTCTAATGGAAAAGCTATCTCCTTAGAGGAAAAGCCCGCTAAACCGAAAAGTCATTTTGCTGTTCCTGGGCTTTATTTTTATAGTAGCGATGTGGTTGAACGCGCTCGCGCTCTGAAGCCCTCGGCACGTGGCGAACTTGAAATCACCTGTTTGAACCGCAGTTACCTCGAGGCCGGTCGGCTGAATGTCCAAAAACTCGGCCGAGGCACGGCTTGGCTTGATACTGGCACCCACGATTCCTTGCTTCAAGCAGCCGAATTTGTTCGGGTGATTCAGCATCGTCAAGGTTTGCGCATCGCCTGTTTGGAAGAGATTGGATTGGAAATGGGCTTCTTGGACGAGACGAGCTTTGAGCAATCGATTCAGCGACTTGGCAAGTCGAGTTATGGTGACTATCTGCGATCGATTCTCCAAAGAAGCCACTTGGGAAAGTAGTACATGAAAAAAATTCCCACAAAAATCCACGGCGCTTGGCTTTTAAAGCCCAAAGTTTTCGGTGATGCACGGGGCTTCTTTATGGAGACATGGAATCGCACGAGTTTTCGCGACATCGGGCTCGATATTGATTTTGTTCAAGACAACCATAGTCGGTCTGCTAAGCACGTCTTGAGGGGGCTTCACTATCAGTCTGGCGATGCGGCA
>CAIWSO010000225.1 GCA_903915315.1 uncultured Spartobacteria bacterium
ACCCATTCCCATTGGAACCAAGGAGCATGCCAAAGCACACAGGCGGTGCCTCCGGCTCGTAGAGCCTACGGATCGGAGAGACGCGCTGTGCCCCTCTCCTGGAGCCCAAAAGCAAGCTGCTTTTGGTATGATGCCATTTTATGAAGATCAAGATCCTAGCGGCCCAGCTCCTTCTTTCAGCGATCTGTCTGAGCCAAGTGATGGCGGAGCCTACGCCGCCCGCTGCCAGTTTGACTTGGAAGCGTGCGGAGCAGCTTCAATCTCGCTGGTCTGAGGATCTTCTCTTGGCCACGCCGTTGCCGGAATATCCTCGGCCAACGATGACCCGTCCGGCATGGAAAAATCTCAACGGAGAGTGGGATTTTTTGAGCAATGGTCCGGTGCCTCCGCAGCTCCCCGATAGCTTTCCAGAAAAAGCGTTGGTTCCTTCAGCCACGCAGGCCCTCACGAGTTGTTTGGCGAAAGCCTATGATCGCGGATGGTATCGCAAATCGATCCAAATTCCGGATGACTGGGCTGGCAAAAAAATCCTCCTCCATTGCGAAGCCATTGGCACGAAATCCACCCTCTATTTCGATGGCATTAAGCTCGGCTCGCAGGAAGGTGGCTTCGAGCGAGTCTCGCACGAACTCCCAGCCTGCACGCCCGGCAAGACGCATGAAATTCTCGTCTATTTTGACGACACCGATAAACGCATGCCTCGAGGCAAGCTCTCTCAACTTTCCGGCTTGTGGCAGACGGTCTGGATCGAACCCGTTCCGACAGACCATGTGATTTCTTTCAAGCAAACCCCCGATATCGACGCCTCCTGCCTCGTTCTCGAAGTCGCAGTCAGCGATCCGAGCCTCACGGTCGAGATCACCGCGAGCGATCAGGGAAAAATCGTCGCCACAGCGGAAGGTGTCGCCCGAGACACCATCACCCTGAAAATTCCAAACCAGAAACTCTGGACTCCCGAAAATCCGTTCCTTTACGACCTACGCATTGACCTTAAAAAAGACGGCGCCTTGATCGACCGAGTGGATAGCTATTTCGGTATGCGCAAAATCTCCACCGGCGATGTCGATGGGGCTCCCCGCATTCTTCTCAATAACAAACCCTACTTCCAAGTCGGCCTCCTTGAGCATGGTCGCTGGCCAGACAGCATCTTCACTCAACCTTCGGATGAGTGTCTCCAATGGGAAATCCAGACAGCGAAAGATATGGGCTTCAATACCATTCGCTCGCACCTGAAAATCGAATCCGAGCGTTGGTATTCTTGGTGCGACAAGATGGGTATGCTCATCTGGCAGGATATGCCTGTTCCGACGTTTTTTAGCGCTTATCGGCCGAAGTCAGAAGAGGACAAACAGATCCTGCGCGATACCCTCCGAGATATGATTGTGCAGCGGTATAATCACCCCAGCATCATCAGTTGGATTATATTCAACGAAGGTGGGGCCCAATTCGAGCCTCGGAAAATGACTCTCTTGGCGAAAAAGCTCGATGCGAGTCGTCTGATCAATACCACGAGCCATATTTGGCTGACCGATGAGGCAAAACGGGAGCCAGGTGACAGTCAGTCCCGCTTTAATACGGACTACTACGACGCCCATTGCTACGAGCGCACCCTGAAGTTCTACTACGAAGGCAACACGAGCTACATCCCAGCCGCCTTCGGGGAATTCGGTGGTATCGGCTTGAAGATCGACGGGCACACTTGGAATCCCACCAAAAAACCTTGGGGCTACGGTCCGTTGGC
>CAIWSO010000226.1 GCA_903915315.1 uncultured Spartobacteria bacterium
AGCTTACTCGCTGGCATCGCATTGGGAACGTAGAGCGGCGGGGTCACGAGTGCGCGGAGTTCTACGCGACCGGCGAGCGAGAGGTTTGCCCAGAGGGATTTGACCGATACCATGCCAATCACGTTGTCACGGGTTTCCTGATAAACGGGAAAGTGGGAATGCCCGCTGCCGGCGATACGGCGCCAGTTTTCCTCATCCTCATCATCGAGAGAGAGCCAGATCATGCGGGCGCGGGGAGTCATGAGGCTTCCGGCGGATTGCTCGTCGAGGTCGAACACGCTTTCCACCATCTCCTTTTCGGCTTTCTTGAAAATCCCGGCGCTGAGGCCTTCGTCGATCAAAACGCGAACTTCTTCCTCGGAAACGGAGGACTCTTTGTTTTTTCGTATACCTAGCGCAGCCATGAGCGAGTCGCTGGTGAGGTTGAGGAGATTGACGATTGGCGAAAAAATCGCCGAGAGGCCGTTCATAGGCTTCGCCATGGCGGAGGCGATTCGCTCGGGATTATTGAGCGCAATGCGTTTCGGGAGCAGTTCGCCGATCACCACAGAGAGATACGTGATCAAGCTCACGACGATAAAAAGCGATATCAGATCTGCTTGGGATGCAAGGAAGGGGATTTGCGCAATTTTAGGGCTGAGTTTTTCCGCAATCCGGCCACCGCCGACCGCTCCGGCGAGAACACCCACCAACGTGATGCCGACCTGCACGGTGGAAAGAAATTTGCCGGGGGCATTCGAGAGAGCGAGGGCCAACTTGGCTCCCGAGCTTCCTTCCTCGATCATGGTTTTCAGCCTGGCCTTTCGGGATGCGACCACGGCGATCTCCGCCATCGCGAACAGACCATTCGCGAGAAGCAGGCCGAGAATTAAAAAGATTTCAAGAGTGAGACCGGACATAAATTAAAAAAAGACACTAAGACAGGAACATTCCGTGAGCAAATGGAACGTGTGGTAGGCTGCAACAAAGAGTATGGAGACGAGCCGACCTTGGCGACGCGGATGGAAATGCGCCGAGCGATTGGGGGGGTGGAAAAAGAGAGTTTTCAAATTGGCCCGGCGGCGGACCCTTCTCCTCCAAAAGGAAAGAAGGGCCTTAAAGCTGCCGGAAAGAGCGCTAGCGCATCTTACCCCCGAAAATGGCGTTGTCGCCGAGTTCCTCTTCGATACGGAGGAGTTGATTGTATTTCGCCACGCGATCGGTGCGGCAGAGGGAACCGGTCTTGATCTGACCGGCGTTCGTAGCCACGGCGATGTCGGCGATGGTGACGTCTTCGGTTTCGCCCGAGCGGTGGCTGATGACGGCCGTGTAGCGGTTTTCCTTGGCGAGCTCGATGGCGTCGAGGGTTTCCGTGAGCGTGCCGATTTGATTCACCTTCACCAGGATCGAGTTGGCAACACCTTGGTTGATTCCCTTTTGGAGGAAGTCGACGTTGGTCACAAAAAGATCGTCGCCGACGAGTTGAGTGGTGGAACCCAGCGCATCGGTGAGTTTTTTCCAGCCGACCCAGTCGTTCTCAGCGCAGCCGTCTTCGATGGAAATGATCGGATATTTCGAGCAAAGGCCTTGGTAGTAGGCGACGAGTTCATCGGCGTTGCGCTTGGATCCGTCGGATTTTTTGAAGACGTAGGATTTTTTGGCGGCGTCGTAGAACTCACTGGAGGCGCAATCGAGAGCAACGAAGATGTCTTTGCCGAATTTGTATCCAGCGGCTTTGACGGCCTTGGCGATGGATTCCAAGGCGTCCTCGGCGGAGGAAAGCGCAGGGGCAAATCCACCTTCGTCACCGATGGCGGTGGAAAGTCCGCGTTTTTTGAGTTCCGCCTTGAGGGCGTGGAAAATCTCGGTTCCGGCGCGAAGTGCTTCGGAGAAAGTCGAGAATTCTTTCGGAACGATCATGAATTCCTGGAAGTCAATGGGAGCGTCGCTATGCGCGCCGCCGTTGAGGATATTCATCATCGGTACTGGGAGAACCTTGGCGTTTGGTCCGCCGAGGTATTTGTAAAGTGGCTGGCCGATTTGAGCTGCAGCGGCTTTGGCGCTGGCGAGAGAAACGGCCAAGATCGCGTTGGCGCCGATTTTTTTCTTCGTCGGGGTTCCATCCACAGCAATCATGGTTTTATCCACCGAGACTTGGTCAGCGGCATCGATGCCGATGAGGGCAGGGGCGAGGAATTTGGAGACGTTGAGAACGGCTTTGTTCACACCCTTGCCGAGATATTTGGCTTTGTCGCCATCACGAAGCTCGACGGCTTCATGCTCACCGGTGCTCGCTCCGCTTGGGACAGCAGCGCGACCGATGGCTCCGCCTGCGAGCTCGACGTCCGCCTCGATGGTGGGATTTCCACGGGAATCAAGGATCTGGCGGGCGCGAATAGAAAGAATGGTCGTATCAGTCATAAAGTGGTGGATTTTGTTGTTTTTGGAAAAGTGAAGCCCTTGAGAAAGCAAGTCCCCGAGCGGCTTGCAAGAAGATTCGCTGTATTATTTAGCGAACATTGGATTCCGAACTGAATCCGGAAAAATTCTTATCCCAAAAAATCCACGAGTGATGGAGTCCTTCACGCGAGGTAATGAGGGAGGTTGAGGAGTTGATAGCAGGCGTGGTGGCCGAGGGAGGTTTTGACCTGCATTTTCTGGAGACTCGGGGGATTTCGATCCATGCGAACGGCGAGTGTCAGCGACTTGTCATGCATGAATTGATGTAGACTCTTCATGGCTCCGGCGGCGCCGCTTTTGGTCTCCACCGGCACGATCCGGCCACGCCCCCTTTCTTTTGCGCTGCAAAGTCCAATTTCAAAGGGACGATGGTATAAGAGGCCTGACTTACGTGGGTATGAGCGGCTCCGAGCGTTCGGTCCCTTGGCTATCCAGCCAAACGCCCTTGCCATTCTTGGTGTTTGCGGAGTTTTTCCTTGGGTTCGTGAGGGATCCGGTTTTAACTCCCGCCACTGATGACGGACG
>CAIWSO010000227.1 GCA_903915315.1 uncultured Spartobacteria bacterium
GCAAAGTCTAATTTCAAAGGGACAATGGTATTAGGCGTTACTTCTAGCACCTCCTCATCCAGAAAGGTCGTGCGGGATTTCTTATTGCGAATCTCGCCCTCACTTCCTTGCGTCATGCCCGAAATGCGGCCTTTCCGACCAAGAAAACCGAATTCCCAACCTGATGGGGTTGTAGTGCCATTGGAAAGACCGCCTCGGTTTTAAGCGGGTTTCCGGTCGACCGTGAGAATCTTGGGTTAATGATGGGAAGTCACTTCCCCAGATTTATTTTGTCTATGCTAGAGAAGACCCTTTTTCAGATCCGTCTCAATAGTCAAAGCCCAAGCCGAGGCAGTTTAGCATTTTGGCGGTGAGATCTTTTTCGAAAAAAGGCTTCGTCATGTATGCCGTGGCCCCGGCTTTGATGGCTTTCATAACGGCGTCGCGACTGCCCTCGGTGGTGAGCATGAGAACGGGGATTTTTTTCCAGCGTTCATCGGCGCGGATGTGGAGGAGAAATTCTAGCCCGTTCATGTTTGGCATATTCCAGTCAAGACACACGAGAGAGAAACCGTGAGGGTCGGCTTCCAATGTTTCGATTGCGAGCAAGCCATCCGAGGCGCCTATGCACTCTGCACCGATCACCGAGGCGGCGGACGCCACAATGCGGCGTACCAGCATGGAATCATCAACTGCGAGAATTTTCATGACGATGCAATATCAAGAGTTAAGGGTTTGAATGATGATGGAGTACCAACCTGTCGAGTAGGTCTCGTATCCAGACGAGGTAGCGACGGCGAAGAGTGTGGGGCTTCCGTGTAGTTCGGAATTGGTGAATCCCCTCCCTTGCAAAAGGATTGATTCAAGGTGGGAGATATCGATGCGTTCCTTAAGAATCGCATTTTTGGTATCGGCGAGGATGTTTCCGGTTTTGTCGATGATGCAAACCCTCGTGGTTTCTTTTTCGGACGGTGAGAGAGGGGTTTGCTGGACGATGGTTTGGGCGAGGGCCTCCCAGTTAAAGAGAATGCCGATCACGCCAATGATTTCGCCATTGGCTTGGCCGTCGCGCCGTACACCGCAAGAGTAAGCGAGGATGTGCTGGCCTTGGACGAGGGGTGAGGCGTGTACGGTTTCGAAGCCGAAGTCGTCTCCGCTTGTGGAGTGGCGAGCTTTACGGAACCACTCGTTGGCGGCCACACTCATGCCGATGGATTTGTATCTTGAGGGACGGCCGTTAGCTATCACCATGCCATTGAGGTCGCAAAGAACGATATCCAAATAGACTGTGTACGCATTCAGGATCACGCCCAAGCGTTCGCAGGCGTGGCGTGACGAGTCAGGGCCTGGATTAGCAAAGGCACCCACCGCACTCGAATCGGTGGCCCACCAGCGCACATCGCAGGAACGCTCATAAAGGTTCCGGTCTATGAGGTCGATATTTGTATAGGCGAGGTCAACGAGACGGGCACCGCGTACGACGGCGAGAAAGTTACTGATATCCGAGAGTTGGTTGATATCATTTTTGGTCTCTTCAGCGAGGCCCTCGGCGACTTGGGCGGTGTTTGTCGAGAGGGTGCCTATTTCGTTGGCAAC
>CAIWSO010000228.1 GCA_903915315.1 uncultured Spartobacteria bacterium
AAGTCGAAGTCCTCGGCATCGACATTCCCGACCGTCCCCCGCCACCGATGGTCGATGGCACCCTTTACTGGGCACCGCTGGCCGCGTCCGCCTCCTCGGAGTTTGACGACAAATATCTCGTCAAAAATCTCTACGACGGCACGGTCAAACTCGGTGATATCGGAACGGCCAATAACCAAGGCTCCGACTACGCAGGTAAGGGTCCCGGACCCTTCATCGTGGTTTACGACATGGGGTCACCGATTGTTTTCTCAGGCCTCCTCTACGCCCAGCGAGCCCTCGCCGCAGACAAGGCCGGAAAACTCGAAATCCGCGTCACAAACGCCGACCCAGGCCAAGCCTCGAAGGACATGGCAATCCTCAAGCGTCCGGCGGACCACGAGGTCACGCTCAAACCGAGTGCGGCAAACGACCGCGCTCTCACGCGCTATGGATTCGGCAAAGACCTCAAAGGCCGCTATGTTGTGTTTTCGATTGGCAGTCCGGCGACACCTGGAAACATCGGTGGCTACGAACTCGTCCTCGGTCGCTTCCCGCTCGCCCGTGAAGATCTTTTGACCACGGTCGCTGCCGATGCCGCAAAATACGGTGCGCTCATCGGTCCGAAGGCTACTGCGACCACCAGCAGCAATACCCCCCATACCCCGCAGGACGGTCTCGTGAAGTTCCTCGACCCCGCGATCAGCACGATTCCCTTCGCGTTTCACACGGACACGGAAGCGCACCCGTGGGTGAAAATCACGTTCCCAAAAAAAGTCCGCCTCTCCGCGATCTCGATCGTGAACCGCCGGGAATACATGGAACGCGCCGAGGGACTCGAGCTCCAACGCCTCACCGATTCCGGGGAATGGGAAACCATTTGGAAATCCGAAAAAACCGAGGAGTCATGGAATATCGACCTCACGGCTCTCAAGCCTGAAGAGCGTGAAGCCACGGAATTCCGGCTTTATGTCTCAGCAGAAAAACCAGTATACCTACACCTCGCCAACGCGGCGATCTGGGGAGTGGAACTTTCTCCACCCACCCCTGCGCCAACCCCTGAAGCCGCCAAAAAATCAACACCCAAAAAACCATGATTCCTAAAAACGCTCTCCTTGCTGGCCTTGTTCTTGGCCTCGCCGTTTCCCATCTCGCCTCCGCTCATCCGGAGGGCGATCAAAAGCCCGCCGCAGCTCCCACGCCTTCCCTGAAAGATGGCGCGCTCACAGGCCAAGGGGATTGGATTTACCAGACCGTTCTCAACTGGGGCCGCATCCCCGGCCAGGAACACATCGGCTCGACCCATGGTGGCGTGGCGGTTGATAAAAATGGCCATATTTACGTCTCCACCGATGGACCGAACGGCGTGATCGTTTACGAGCCCGATGGCACCTTTATTCGAAGCTGGGGGGAACCTTCGCGCCGCTTTCACAGCCTTGCCATGCGCGAGGAGGCTGGAAAGGAATACCTCTACGCGGCTGGCGGCAGTCGCATCTGCAAACTGGACCTCGACGGAAAAGTTGTTCTCCAGATCAATAATAAACCCGGGTCCGACGATCTCGGATGGACCAATGCCACTGCTGTCGACGCCGCCCCGGATGGGACCATTTTTGTAGCTGACGGCTACGGCACGAACCTCATTTACAAATACGCTCCAGATGGCAGATTTCTCGGCAAATTCGGAGCCCGTGGCAAGGGGCCCGGCGAGTTCAACACCTGCCACGGCCTCACGGTGGACGTTCGCAACCCCGAGAGCCCGCTCCTCGTTGTCTGCGACCGCGAGAACCTTCGCATCCAGCTGATTGACTTCAACGGAAAGTCCATCGACATCCCGATCGAGGGACTGCGCCGCCCTTGCGCCACCTCGATCCGTGGCGA
Organism: uncultured Spartobacteria bacterium; assembly: GCA_903915315.1. Taxonomy (GTDB): domain Bacteria; phylum Verrucomicrobiota; class Verrucomicrobiia; order Chthoniobacterales; family Terrimicrobiaceae; genus UBA967. Next base: position 1,858 of record CAIWSO010000228.1, read on the forward strand.
TCTCATCCTCGTTGCGGAGCTCGCCGGCCGCGCCGTGCTTCTGGACAAAAACTACAAAATCCTGAGCATCCTCGGCGACAATCCCGTCGAATCCCAACGCGCGAGTTTTGGCGTCCCACCGCAGGATTGGAAGGAAGGCGTCTTCACCGCCCCCCACGGCTGCTCCATTGACGACAAAGGTGACCTCTACATCCAAGACTGGAACAAGTGGGGCCGCATTACTAAGTTGGTCAAATCAGCGGCGGCGAAATAATACCATTGTCTCTTTGAAATGAGACTTTAAAACCGCAAGAGAAGGGGGCATGGCCGTCTCGGCCGTGTGGACACTGGTCTACGTGCTCGCACCCTGCCCATTGGAACCAAGGAGCATGCCAAAGCACACAGGCGGTGCCTCCGGCTCGTATAGCCTACGGATCGGAGAGACGCCCTGTGCCCCTCTGCTAAAATCCAAAAGCATGCTGCTTTTGGTATAAGAGGTCGCGCTTGTTCGCTGGTCAGTTCGCTTAGCGTTCTCTGGAGGCAGGCGTCTCCGGCACCGCTGTCGTGGGTATAGGAAACTCTCTCCTTTGAAAATGGTTTGCGCGTCGTCGGACCCTTTCGAGCTGTCTGCCCGCGCCGCGATTCTGTGCCCCTGTCTCAAAAACTCTGCCAACGCTCTCTCCGAGCCTGAAAACTTATACCATTGTCCCTTTGAAATTAGACTTTGCAGCGCAAGAGAAGGGGGCATGGCCGTCTCGGCCGTGTGGACACTGGTCTAGTTGCTCGCCACCGATTCCCATTGGAACCAAGGAGCATGCCAAAGCACACAGGCGGTGCCTCCGGCTCGTA
>CAIWSO010000229.1 GCA_903915315.1 uncultured Spartobacteria bacterium
CGCCATCCCATGCGAACGAATTTCGGCTCGGGAACGGCTTGGGAACTCACTTCAACGGTATCGCCGACGATCGCTGCCTCCGCCGCGACAAAATTTGTTCCGTCCGCAGACAGCTCGAACCACGATGGCGCCTTGCCGTCATAGGTCACTAAGCCTTGATCGATATCTCGGAATCCCACCACCACTTTCGAGCCGGAGCGTTTGGCCGAGGCGAAGCTCGGGCCTTTCGCGACCACATCTTTTCCGTATTGGGTCTTCAAGGCCAAATCCGCGAGGCGTTCGCCAACGGGCTTTTTGTTGCGTGGATGGATATTGGTGGGTTCGATGCCCGTATCTTGGATGGCCACGATGCCCACGCCGGGGATTTCCTGTGAACCGCGATATTGTGCCGCCCAAATGGTATCGGCGAGGACGGTCGAACCCGGCTTCGCTTGCCCGTTCATGTGATTCGGGGCGATCTGCACTTGGAGAATCGGAATATCTTTGACCTGAAAAATCTGCGACCAACCGGCCGAAAGGGCCTGCAGTTTTTGGAAGTAATCCGGCTGACCGCAGTTCGACTCACCCTGATACCAGATAGCGCCACGAAGCGCGTAGGGCGCCACGGGAGAGATCATGGCATTGCAAATGTTGTTCGGAGCCTGTCCATAAATCGGATACATCGTAGAAAAGCCCACCGTGCGCCCCTTCGCTGCAGCCTCGGCAGCGACTTTGGCATCATCCGCGACCGCCCGCAACTCGGCCTCGGCGCGCTTAAGATCAGGTTTTTTTCCATGAACGGGGAGAGCAACATTTATGGCCTTGTAGCCTTCGTCCGGAATGAAGCTCTCGATGCGCATTCCGCCCCAGGGGCAATCTATAAAAGCCACGGGAATCCCAATCTCCTTTTGGAGTTTCACGGCAAAGAAAAATGCGACCGAGGAGACGCTGTCCGAATTGGCGAGCATGTCGGCGCAGTCCTTCCACCGGCCATTGATGTCATCCATCACCGCACCAGCGACAACGCGCCTCACATGAAGGGCCCTCACGAGCCGGTTATCCTTCTGCATCTGTGCAGCAGCCCACTCCTCGGGATTATTATCACGGAAGGTGAGCTGCATGTTTGATTGACCGGAGGCGAGCCAGACCTCACCCACGAGGACATCGTCGAGCGTGATCTCGTTTTTGCCCTTCACCGTCATCGTGCGGGATTCGGCGGAGGCGGGCATGGGATCGAGCTTCAGGATCCATTTGCCAGAAGCGTCGGGCAGGGCCTTCTCCACCTGTCCGGCGAACTCCACAGTCACTTCCTCACCTTGGTCGGCCCAGCCCCAGACGGGAACCTCCTTGTCGCGTTGGAGGACCATTTTGCTGTCGATCGCTTTCGGCAGGCTGACATCGGCGTGGGTGTTTTGCAGAAGGGCAAGGCCAACGAACGCTATGTACAGCGACAGTGTATAGGGGGTCTTTTTTCTCATCGCACCTTTTGTAGCAGAACGCACCAGCAACCGTCATGTCATTCAAATGCACTACAACTCTGCGCGAAATCAGATCAAAAAATGACAACACTTGCTCCCAGTGTATGTCGCTTTGTGCGTGAGTGTCGTGGCCTCATGTTTGGGACACCGGCGGCCTCCGGCTCGTAGCCTACGCCTCGGAGAGCGCGGCGTCCCTACCTTTTTAACGATTTGTTTTCAGATCCACGCAACGCGCCCCTTCCCAAATTGGTAGGGATGGCGCGCCGTCGCCGTCCGTCTCTCGCGCCTCATGTTTGGGACACCGGCGGCGCGGCGTCCCTACCTTTTTAACGATTTGTTTTCAGATCCACGCAACGCGCCCCTTTGCGCTGTCATACATTTGTATGACATGACGAGGCGTGGAGGGATTATATGATTCGACCTGATGCATCCTTTTCGACCCTGATTGCGAATGAGTGAATTTGCTGTAAAGTTATAAATCCCCGATGATTTTCAATCGCCTGCATTCCCTGAAAAACTTATTTCTTCCGCGTGTGGAGAGGAATGGGCGTTTCTTGCGGGTTTCTCGCGTGGCGATGCTCGTCGTTGGGATGGTGGCGGGTGTTTTTTCTCTCGCACACGGGAACGAGGTTAGCTTCGAAATGAGGGACGAGGGCCGATCATTTTTGATACAGGCCCCGGGTTTGGAGATGGGGGAGATGCGTTTCGGTGCGTCGATTCGCATCGATGGGAGCTATCGCTACTTGGATTCGTGCCAAGGCCAGCCAATGGGAACCGAAATCCTCGCCGACCAGCCTGGTCCCTATGGAAAGACCCAGGCAACGGTCTCCACGGTCCGTTTCGAGGATCTCGGCATCGATCTTTTGTTGAAGATCGAGCGCATCGAAGGCACGCCCTGTCTTTTGCTCAACGCCGGGATTCGGAACCGTGGGGATCGCAGCGTTTCCTTGATTCACCTTCGGATGCTCGATCTTGCCAAAAACAACACGCTCACCAATGGAGCTTCGTGGGCGGGGCAAGGGAGCTTGCAGGATTGGATTCTCACGGGCCAGGACTCCGAGGGCAAGCTGACGCGAACATTTGCCGATCTGGTAAAAGAACTGAGGATCCCCGAGCAATTCGCGGTTTACCGGAAGGATGGAAAGGGAGTTTTCTTTGGCCCTGTCGGCGAACCATCCGCGTATGTCCATGCTTATGTCAACCGCGACACCTTTTGCGTGGAGTCAGAAATGCGCCCTGTGGTGCTCCAACCCGGGACATTGCGGTGGGGACAACAGGTGGCTTTGCTTTTCGAGCCACCCCGGCGAGCGATGCGTCGCTGGGCGGACTGGGTGGTCAAAACCCACGGCTCGCGGACCTCGCTGGGCGCCCTTGATGGTTGGATGGATGCGAGCCCCGAGTACAAAACCACAGAGAAGGACGTCTCGGCGATCATCGACACGGTGAAAAAATCACAAAACCGCCTGCGGCCGGGCGCGATCGTGTTGGACAGATCCCTCGATTCTTTTGCGGACAATCCATCGACAACTTCAGAGCGACTGACGCGCATCGCCGAGCGCATCTCGGAGGTCCACTCCATACCGGGCCTGCGATTGACGCTGGATGAACCCCGGCGGACACGGGAAGAAAATCTCCAGTCGATCCGCGATGCTGTGGCCATGGGATTCCGAATGGTCAAATTCCTTTCTATTTTTACCCCAGACAAATCCGAGACGGCATCCCAAACGGACTTCGAGCAATGCCGCGAAATGTATAAAAACATCCGTGCCGCCGCCGGCGAATCGACCTACCTGCTCTCCTGCATGGTCTATCAAATGCGGAGCGGGCTCGGGTTTATCGACTCGAGTCGCTCGGGGGGAAATGCGAATTCCCGGGGACTTCGCAGTGTCATCGAAACTACGCTTTGGACCCTCCCCCTGAACCGCCGGTGGTTTGCCGTGGACAGCGATTCAGCGTATCTCGCCACCGAATTGCGCGATGTGAGCCCCTTAGTCGGAGGATGGCCCATGGCGCGCACTTGGCTGAGCATGGTCGGCCTCTCCTGCGGTTCCTCGTTCACGGCAGACCACTGGTTTCTGGAGAAGTTCGATCCCTACCTCCGCAATTTTGAAATCCTCCAGCCACC
>CAIWSO010000230.1 GCA_903915315.1 uncultured Spartobacteria bacterium
GATCAAAAGGGTCGGAAATCCAAAAATAAACCAACGGGCGATGCGCATGAGCAAAAATTACAGTAAGGTGGGATGACTATGCCCATCAGTATGCAATTCACAACATTCAATCTTCCATCGAAAATCGAAACCTCAAGCTGGCTTGCATGACAAAAAAATCGTCTATAGTCGGAATCATGTCGCCCGTTGCACAGGTTAGATTTTTTTGAATGAAACGGTTTTTTATTTTACTCACAGCCGTCCTGATGGGTCTTGCCATGCTGAATCCCTCGATTCTTTCCTTTGGAATCCGCTATGGCTTGGGCTTTTTATGCGCTTCGCGGGGAATGGAATTTGATGCTGACTCCGTTCGCGCGGGTATTGCGAGTCCGTTGGTGATCGAGGGGCTATCCATAACCCAGAAAAACCCTAAATTCACCCGCCAGTTTCTGACGATCGAGCGCCTGGAGATTCTCTGGAATGGTCCGCTTGATCTCTATTCCAATCCGCGAGACCTCATTCGCAAAGTGACTTTGACGCATTTGGATTGCCTTATTGATCCACGGCGACCGGAGGGACTCGAATCCTCGAACTCCTTGCCGATGGATACCCCCGCAGCCTTACTGGCTTTCCTTGTCGAGGAAAGTCAAACACCGGAATGTCTAACCCTAGAGAAGTCGCGGGTCGAGTTCATGGGCGAGGATAGTCGTTGTGTGATCGAAGGATTGAACTTGGGGTTGAATGAACTTGAGCCCGGGTACCTGAACCTCACTGGGTTGGACATCCAAGTCGGGCGTTTTAAAAAATTCCTTGGCCCTCTCGCTGCAGATACGAGCTGGGGCAAGGGCAGCGCGAGACTGGGTAACATACAGATCCTGCCTGACATTTTCATCGAGGAGATTTCGCTGAATTCCAATGCCGTTCGCGCTCCCTCTATTTCCTTCAAGTCCCAGATCTACGGGGGCGCCTTGCGCGGGGATATTCAGATTCAAGACAGTCCGGTAGGATGGGTATGGGATATTGTTGGCATTGCCTCGAATATCACAGTGGATGAGCTTCCAGCGATATTTGATCTTCCCGGAAAAGCCCAAGGCCGATTGTCCGAGGGGCGTGTGACTTTTCGCGGCAACGTGAATCGTCCAGCTGATGCCGAGGCCTCACTGCACATACGAGCGAGTGATTTTCGCTGGAATGATCGCGGTTGGGAAACTCTTGATATGGCGGCCAGTTTGATTCACCGGCGCTTGATGGTCACCAATTTTGATCTCCAGCAAAAAGAAAACAAAGTCACCCTCAATGGTGAAATCTCACTCGAGGAAGGTTGGTCAAAAATCATGGTGTCCCCATTCTTGGTGAATATCCGAGCGAATATGAAGGAACTTGGTGAGCTGACTGGTCTGCTTGGGGTTCCTCTGGACGAGACCTCTGGGCAACTCACGGCCGAAGGCTCACTGAGTGGCCGCGACGGGGAGCTGGATGGGTTCATCGGCATCCAAGCCACGGACGTCGCCTATCGCAAGCTAGTGCTCAATCAAATGAAGGTGGACATGGTTTTCCGCAAAAAAGTGGTCGACCTTGTTCTTTGTGAAATTCATGCCGGCAAGGATGTGATCTCAGCGAAGGGAACAGCCCAACTCGCAGCCCCTCACTCCTACACAGCCGAACTCAATGCCAATCTTACGAACCTTGCTTCGTATTTGCGTCCGTTCAACGAGCAAGGTGCCGATTTCATCTATGGAGGCGCGCTTGGCATCCTTTGGCGAGGGGAGGGGACTGCTACTGGTCACGCGGGTTCGTATGATTTGAAACTCTCGCGTTTTACTTCCCAATTCACCCCAGCGGGTCTCACTGGCCGATTCGCGGGGACATATTCCCCAGAAAACATCTCTCTTTCCACATTCGAGGTTGAAAACGAGAAGCTCCGCCTGAGTTCGCTTGCATCCATTACCTCGGCTGGAGCGACATTCAAAGACATTCAGCTGAGCTCGAATTCGAAGCCATTGCTGAAGGGCGCTGCTTTTGTGCCGATCGATCCCTTTGCGATCGGGAAGGATTCGGACTGGTTTGCCTCCATACTCGAGCAAAAGAACATTTACCTCCAAGCGGAGACCCCGAATGAAATCGACCTTCAAGATCTCATTCGCTTGGTTGGTCAAAAATCCACCCTTCGAGGTTTTGTGAAAATGCGGGCGGAGGCGTTCGGCCCAGCGAGTAACTGCAAGGCGGATGCCCACCTCGCCCTTCGCGACCTCAGCTTCGAGAGTCTTTCTCCCGGTTCCCATTCCTCGATGGAGCTGAATTTTAAAACATTGGCCGGAACTGCAACGATGGATGCTGTTTTTAAAAAAGAGGGCTGCGGCCCTGTGCAAGGCGCGGCGAAATTTCCGATTGCGCTTAAGAAGAATAAGAATGGCAAATTCACAATCGTAGATCCCGATGCCGCTATCGAAGCTTGGGTCGATTTCCCCCAAATTGACCTAGCAACCCTTCGCCCCTTTCTTCCAGCACTTCGTGGCTTGAGCGGATCGCTCTCGGGCAACCTGAAAGTTTCGAACACCTTTGCTAACCCATCTCTAAATGGATCAACGAATCTGATACAGGCGGGATTTTATCTTGGCTCGATTCCTTCTCGAATCGAGAAAATCAACGCCCAAGCAACGATTGATGGGGACACCCTTCGCATTGACAAATGCGTTGGCGAGGTCGCGCCGGGTCGGTTCGAGATCAGTGGGGCTTGCCAGTTCCCCCAATCTTGGCAGCCAAAATGGGACCTGACCTTGCAAGGTTCAAAAATCCCACTCCAAATGAATCCCTCTGGGGCTGTTTTTACGAATATGCGACTTCGCTCGTCCGGCGACCTCATCAACTCGGTCTTGAGTGGTAACATCGCTTTTGTGGAATCCCAGATTCACGACGATCTGCATCTCACTCCTCTGTTTAGCGCCGAGCCGCAGCCTTCCCTGTATATGGAATTCTTGGCCGCCCTTTTACCTGCGTATCTCTCCCCAAGCGCGCAAGGGACATTGGATCTCTCTGTTTCCACAGCGGAGCCGATTCGGATGGGAATGTTACCGCTTACAGGCGAGCTAGCCTGTGACCTGAAGCTCCGTGGATCGTTGAAGGCACCGGTGCCAAGCGGTCGCGTGACTTTATCAAACATGCCAGTTCATTTGCCCGCGGGTCGCTTGCTGATGAATCAGGGAACATTGGACTTTCTCTCTGAAGAACCATGGAACCCCATCTTGATGGCAAAGGCCTCGGGATGGCTTGCGCAGCATTTTGTCGAGGCATCCGCCTTTGGGAAATTCAGTGAGGGAAGGTGGCTCCTGCGCTCGCCTGACGGATTCCTCACACCTCAAGATTTGACCCTCCTTCTCGAGATCGGAGCCCTGCCATACCCTGACGAGGCAGTTACCCCTCTCGGTCTTGCGACCAATTTCAGGGCGCACGTTTCACAGTCCAGTTGGAATAAGATTTTTGATTTGGGGTGGGGGGATGCCGTTTTCTTCACTTCGCTTCAACATCCACGCACGCCATGGGGAAGTGATCGACCATTCAGCGACTGCCTGAATTTTGCTACGGACTCCACTGTGCTTCCACTCAAGGCTTTTGACTTGGGTTTTGAATGGAAATTCCGTTAAAAGAAAACACGCGATCATGCTTAAAATCTATACCTACAAGCC
>CAIWSO010000231.1 GCA_903915315.1 uncultured Spartobacteria bacterium
ATAGGCTGAAGCAATTTTTTGGTTGTTACGTAATATGGAAAAAGTCATTCCCAGTTTCACGCCATTGCTTGCACCAACATTTGCAACTATTAGTTCAGTGTTCTCTTGAATATCAATAACCCTAGCCTCGTTCAAAGTGGTTACGGGTATACTATCTTTGTTTTGGGAGGAACTAAGAATATGAATTGTATTTCTTAATTCTATCTCCAAATTTAACCGGACTTGCGGGTTAATATCCTTGGTTGTTTTAAGTAAAACTTCAAGAGATTCAGAAAGGGAAGTAATTCCACTTAGTGCTCTACTAGTGTTGTTTTTTAACACTCGGACTTCACTTACAGAGCTTAGCAATTTACTTTCTAGACTTTTGGGATCGAGAGAAACAGAGTTTAGACCTAAGACCTCAACTTTTTCTAACAATGAGATGTTTTGTCTTTTTAATATTTCGGCCTCAATATTGGCTTGGCTTAAGCTTTGCGATAGCAACTTGATTTTTTGATCTGCCAAAACAAGTTTTTCCTGCAATATACAAGGATCAAGAGAGTCTTCATGGGAAACGGATAGTTTCTCATGAGAACTACTAGATTCAAAATCTGTCAAAGAGCTTCTTTCTTGAGCGTGCAATGTTGGAATTGCAGTCAAGAAAATGAGCGCTGCCGCCATAGCGACAACACCCATGTGATTATTTCGTCACTTTTGCGGTGTGAGAACCGTGTTTCTTAAAGATACGTGTAGGTGAAAATTCACCTAGCTTGTGACCGACCATATTTTCCGTTACAAAGACGGGGATAAATGTCTTCCCGTTGTGAACGTTAAAAGTATGACCAACAAAATCGGGCGTAATTGTACTACGACGCGACCAGGTTTTAATGGGTTTTTTCGTTCCCGACTCGGTCATACGATCGATTTTGTCGAGAAGCTTCCATTCAACGAAAGGGCCTTTTTTGAGAGAGCGTGCCATGTTTAGTTCTTAGATTTAGACTTGCGACGTTGAACGATAAAAGTATCGCTAGGTTTGTGTTTCCGACGGGTTTTGAAGCCTTTGGCCAACTGACCCCAAGGCGACATCGGGTGGTGACGACCGCCGCCACCTTTGCTCTTACCTTGACCGCCACCCATCGGGTGATCGACTGGGTTCATTACCATACCACGAACGTGCGGACGGATACCCAACCAGCGGCTACGACCCGCTTTGCCGGAAGAAACATTCATGTGGTCGGTATTGCCAACCTGGCCAATGGTCGCAAAGCAATCTTCGTTGATGCGGCGCATTTCACCAGAAGCTAATTTGACGAGAGCATAACCACCTTCGCGGTTGGCTAAAATGGCAACAGACCCCGCACTACGAACAATCTGACCACCGCGACCAGGAACAAGTTCAAGGTTGTGTATCGAAGTTCCAAGCGGAATGTGTTTCAAAGGAAGTGCATTTCCAACGTTGGGCTCGGATTTTTCACCTGCACAAACTGAAGCTCCTACAGAGAGCCCAACAGGAGCGAGGATGTAAGCTTTTTCGCCATCTGGATACTGAATCAAGGCGATACGAGCCGAACGATTGGGGTCATATTCAATTGCAGTAACTTGAGCTACGACATCACGACGAAGGCGCTTGAAGTCGATAATACGGTACCGGCGCTTGTGACCACCGCCGATATGCCGCATCGTAATACGACCTTGGTTATTGCGACCGCCTGTACGTTTGATTGCCTCAGTGAGACTTTTTTCAGGCTTGGACTTCGTGATTTCAGCAAAATCAGGAAGGGCTTTGAATCGGGCTGACGGAGTCAGCGGTCTAAATGTTTTGATTGCCATGTTCTACTTTCTCTTTAGACAAGATTGATTTTGTCGCCCTCTTTGAGGGTAACAAAGGCTTTTTTCCAATGAGGCTTGCGGCCGAAGTCGGCGCGGCGCTCACGTTTTTTCTTGCCTGCGTAATTTGCCGTATTCACGTCCAATACTTTTTTATTGAAAATGACTTCAACGGCGCGCTTGATCTGAAGCTTGTTTGCCGAAGGTGGCACGCGAAAGACATACTTATTGAGCTTTTCGGAAAGAAGCGTTGCTTTTTCCGTGAGCAGGATAGTTTCAATGTGGTCGTAAACTTGATTCATTACGCTAGTCTTTCAGATATTTTTTCCAATCCGGCACGGGTTACGATGATTTTGTCAAAGGCGAGCAACTGCTCTGTATTGACATCGGATGCACGGGTAAGTTGAGCGCAGGCCACGTTGCGGGCCGCCTTGAATGTGTTATCGTCGAAACCCTCGGAAACAATGAGTGTCTTGCGAGCACTGGTCACTGTTGAGGACAAGAGTTTGACGAATTGTTTGGTTTTGGGCTCTGCTACAGAGAAAGCTTCAACAAAGAGAATGTCCCCATCGGCAATGCGGGCGCTGAGTGCTTTTCTGAATGCAAGCTTCTTGACAGCTTTAGGAGTATTTTTTGTGTAATCACGTGGCTGAGGCCCGTGAGCCACGCCACCACCGACCCAAACAGGACTAGAGAAATAACCAGCACGCGCACGGCCGGTTCCCTTTTGACGCCAAGGTTTGCGACCGGAAAGATTGACTTCCGCTTTGGTCTTGGCGCAAGCCGTGCCGCTACGACGAGCTGCTTGGATTGCAACAACGACATCGTGGACAGCTTGGTTTCCCTTGGCTTCGTCTGTGATGAGATTGATATTGGCTTTGGCAGCTTCAGCTGATGTGAGGACAGTGGCGCTCATATTAAAAGTAATCTGGTATCGACACAACACATCGCTGCCCCTTGCAGGCTCGATCTTGAGATGATGTGTTGCTTTGATTTCATTTGGATTTCCCTCATAACCTCGATGCTTTTCTGTGATAAAATATCACGCTCAAGCGATACTGGATCTCATACCGAGGTGTAGCGGGAAGGGGGACACTATAGATGAGACGCAAAGTGGCAAGCGAAAAATAACAAATTTTTTCATGAGTGTGTGACTTGCTTGTTTACCTCGGGATTTCAGAACCGGAACTTTGGACCAGTTGATGATGTCTCCAGCGAAACTCCACTCCTCCCAAAAGGTGTCTGAGGCGCATCGCTACTATATTTCACGGCCGATGGTGATGCAGCGGGCTTGACTTCCGCTGACGGCTTGACTTCGGAGATCGTATTTTTTTTGTTTGAACATCCGATCAGAAAAACGAGCAGCACTATGGTTGCGAAAGTGGAAACTTTGTATGTTGAGATTTTCATTCTTTTATGAACGTCGGGCGAGTAATTAAGCAGGTTCGCCCCCGTTACTGCAACTGGATTGGGTGACATTCCCGTTGGAGATAACAGCATTTTTGAGTTGGCATCCGGCATCTACGTTTTCACCTGGCCAAACAATGACATTTTCCAGCCTCGCTCTGCCCCCCACAGAGGCCCCCTGCCCCACGACTGTGGATCCAAGGATTTCTGCCGTTGGGTCAATGCTGGCGCCGTTCTGAATCGATACCGGCCATGTTTTCGGGAGATAGGAAATGGCATGCTGTCGCGAAGCAATAATAGAGTGGACTTCCATGTAAGAATTGACGTTGCCGATATCAAACCAATCTCCCCCATCAATCACAACCCCACCAATGCGCGCCCCGGAGCGCAAAAGTTCAACAAGGATGGGAATAATTGATACGACCGCCCCGTCCGGAATGTGATCAAGAACGGCTGGAGAAATAATACTGATACCGCTAAAAAGGCAGGCTGGCTCTGAGCGGCCTCCGATCAGTCCGCGCATATCTGTGATGAGTCCGCTTTGAGGATCCCATTGAATCCGGCGCTCAGTACCCACCGAACGAAGTGCAAGCGTGGCGAGATTTCCCGATCCCTCATGCGCTTGAAATAATGAGTCCAACGAAAAGTCCGCAAGCACGTCGCCATTGTAGACAACAAACGGCTCTTCACCCAGCAATGAAGCGGCTTTTTTGATTCCTCCCCCCGTCTCAAGAAGAACGGGCTCGTGTGAAAATTGAATCGGACAACCTCGGTAAATCGCCTCCTGATTTTTCATACCCAAGAGGTCGGCATAGGCCTCTGCGCAGTGGTGCGTGTTTACGACGAAACGGCGAACCCCTGATGCCATGAGATGATCAAATGCAAAAGTGATGAGCGGTTTGTCAAAAATGGGAACCAAGGGCTTCGGGCGTTGATCTGTGAGGGGCCGCAGTCGCGTACCCAGCCCTGCACCAAGAACGAAAGCTGTGGTGATCATTTTGCGAAAGGTGGGATGCCACTCGCGCAATGACGAGGCACAACGATATCACTACTCATCAACGAAAACATAGCGCATTGGGCACATCGCACTATCCGAGAAGCCATGCTTGAGATAGAATGGTCTAGCCTGCTCGCCCTTGTCCGTGAGGAGGGTGATACGCAGGAATTTTTTCTGCCGGGCGAAATCCAAAGCATGATTGAGCAAACGGGATCCGAAGCCTTGGTTGCGATGGTCTCGATGAATGACAAGATCCTCCAAGACCAGCACGAATCCGCCCTCGGCCGTGCTGATTGTGATTAAAAGATTGATCATTCCGACTATCATCCGCTCGTTGCGAATGACGAAGATTCTTCCCCTCGACGGTTGCTCTAGAATCAGGCGCAACCCGCGAAGTTGCTTCTCGCGATCCGGAGTGAAGTCAGCCTCTTGAGTGAACAAGTCGTGCAGCAACTCCGTGAGTTCGGAGAGGTCATCCAAAGTGGCGGGTTCGATCCTCAAATCTGGCATAGATCCATTTGCTATCTCACATTCCCTGAGTGCAAGCAATGCGACATCCTTGTTTTTTTAAATAAAATGCACTCCAGCCGGTTGAGCCCAGTTTTTTAACGGCCGAATTTCCGCTCGAGTTCCGAAAATGACCACTGAATCAGAGTGGGACGCCCTTGTGGACAAGCATAAGGCAACTCGCATTTGAGTAGTTCGCGCACCAAATACCTCGCACTCGATTCCCCGTATTGGAATCCATTGCTGGACGCAAACCTAGAAACAGAGCGGATCAAGGCGTCCAATACAGGCGGACTGGATCCTACAAGTCCTGTGGCACGCAGAGTGAGGCAAACTTCAAGAAGCGCGTCCCGAACATCACTCGAAGCCAGGCAGGCCGGGATAGATTCTACCTTGAACGAATCCCCGCCGAATGGCTCCAGATGGAATCCAGCCGCTTCCAGAGCCTGAATATTTTCTGATATCCAAACCGCATCATTGGGAGTCAGGTCGACAATCGAAGGAAGAAGTAGGTTTTGGGAAGCAGCCTTGCCGGACGCGGCTTCCTTGCGAAGATTTTCAAAAAGGATGCGCTCGGAGGCCGCCCTCACGTCCAGTAAGACAAGACCATCCTTGCCCTCCAAAATAATCCAGTGCCTTCCCAGCGGACCGATGATACGAAAGGGTTCTTCGGTGTTTTCTGAAATATTTAAATCCGGAACGGGAAACTCCATTTGAGGCGCGCTTGCGAATGAGCGACTGGAGCGAGTCACCACGTCGGTGGCGGACGATTCAACGCGAGGAATCTCCGGCGCACGTGCAGGGCAGTCCACCACAGGAGTACGATTCGAGGAATTCAGATTTTCGAGCATCCTTCGAACGCTGAGGTAGACCGCCTGTTTCAGGATTTCCGGACGATGGAGTCGAACCTCGCGCTTGGCCGGGTGGACATTGCAATCAAACGCCAATGGATCCATCGATATCCGGAGCACGCCGAGCGGATGGCGACCACGAGGGAGAGCATCCCCGTAGGCTTCACGGAGCGCCCGAAAAACCGCGGGACACTGGACCACCCGACGGTTCAGCACAACAAATTGCTGGTCGCGATCCGGCCTTCCCTCGCC
>CAIWSO010000232.1 GCA_903915315.1 uncultured Spartobacteria bacterium
CAAAAGCACCTGAGCGGTGCAGATGTTACTCGTCGCCTTATCGCGGCGGATGTGTTGCTCACGGGTCTGGAGAGTGAGGCGCAGAGCGGGATTGCCGGCGGCGTCCTTAGAAACACCCACGAGACGGCCTGGGAGGCGGCGCTTGTGTTCATCGCGCGTGGCGAGGAATGCGGCATGGGGTCCACCGAATCCCGGAGCGACACCAAACCGCTGGCTCGATCCAATCACGACATCCGCACCGCATTCGCCGGGCGGCTTGAGAAGGGTGACGGCCAAGAGATCCGTAGCCACAATGGCCAACGCGCCGGAGGCGTGGGTGCGCGCGGTGATTTTTTCGAGATCACAGATGGATCCGTCCGTACCGGGGTATTGGAAAAGAGCCGCGAAGACAGGCTCTGTCGGGCCTTGCTCCGCAGGGCCTGTGAGAATGCGGATGCCGAGGGGTTCGGCGCGGGTTTGCAGCACGGCGAGGGTCTGTGGATGCACGTGATCAGCGACGAAAATAGCATCACCGCCCTTGATGTCGTGACAAAGCGCCATGGCCTCGGCCGCGGCGGTGGACTCGTCAAGAAGCGACGCATTCGAGATCTGCATTCCCGTGAGATCGCAGACCATCGTTTGGAAATTGAGGAGGGCCTCGAGGCGGCCTTGGGCAATTTCGGCCTGATAAGGCGTGTAGGCGGTATACCAACCCGGATTCTCCAGAATGTTGCGGCGGATAACCGTAGGGGTGTGCGTGCCGTAAATTCCCATCCCGAGATGCGAAGTAGCCACTTTGTTCTCGGCCATGATCGAGCGGAGTTCCTCCAGGGCGGCTTCTTCCGAGCGCGCTTCTGGCAAATCGAGATTGCGGGACAGGCGGATCGCGGCGGGCACGGTTTCTTCGAGGAGCGTGTCGAGCGAGCGGGCACCGATGGCCTCGCACATGGCTTGGATTTCTTTGGCGTCAGGGCCGATGTGGCGATGGGCAAATGCGGTCATTTTCGTAGGATCAAGAGTTAGAAAGCTTCGTGAGATAGATGGCGTGGGATGGCCCATGCCGCTGCGAAATATCGGAAAGCGCGGGCTTCTTGGCGAAGAAAATCTCCATCCGCGAGACGCTTTTTTTATGCAGCCCACCCTTTTATGGGCGGCTTGTTGTTCGACTGCATGGATTTTGAGGTTGTTAATCGCTCTTGGGATTTTTAGTTTCCTTGTCTTGCGTAGGGAGAATCTATCGCTCCATCCGCTATCGACGCGCGGGTCCAAATGGAGGCAACCGCACATAAAAATTTCATGGCTTTATTAATCTGCAAAAACGAAGGCGAAAGTGCACGCATTGTTCCGTTGGGAAATGCGATCCTTTTCATTGGCAGGGATCCGAATTCAGGGATCTACATCGACACGTCCGAGATTTCGAGAAACCACGCCTCCATTTCATTCGCGGACGGTAAATATATTCTGCGGGACAATGGCTCCACGAATGGATCATTCCTGAATGGAGAACGTGTTGCGGAGGGCGTGCTCGCCCACGGCGATGAAATCCGATTCGGTCCGTATGTTTTCTCCGTTGATCTACTCGCCACGCCGGCAAGCTCGTCCCAAGAACCCGAGGAACCTGCCAACCTCGAGCGCCGAGGCCATGCCTACCGCTCCTCGATCACCTTCAAGGAACTCAAGGGACATGAAGACGAAGGCATGATGAAAATCATGGTCTCTGCATTCAGGCCCCCCGGCGAGGAACCACCTCTGGAAACGACCACCAAAGTGGCGAAACAATGCCTGCCCGCCGTCGGCCCTATCCAACATCTCTCTCTCGAAGCCAGAGGACTACTGAGCTTGATGGGCTCATTCCAGCAAGCCCTCCCTGGCGAAAGGCTCCTTGTCCAAGGCACCAGCAATGGCGGGCTCATTTTCATCCTGTCGGGGTCGCTGGAGACGCGGCGCAAGGAGGATGGTAAAGAAAAAGTCCTTGGCACGATCGAAGCCGGCGAGTGGATTGGTGAAGGCGAAATTTTTGAACCTCAGACGGCTGCTTTCTCCATCGAGGCGATGAGCCCAGTGAGCTACTGGATCATCTCGCTCGATCGTCTCGAGACCTTCCTCAACGACCATCCCGATTCCGGAGCCATTCTTTTGATTGGTCTAGGGGCCACGCTCGGACGCCGCCTCCGACATACCACAGCGATCCATACCTCCGCCAACCGCCCCCTACCGGCATGGCGCCGACACTTTTGGATTTATGCTGTCCTTCTTCTCGGAATCACTGCGCTCTGCGTCACTCCGTGGGTCAGTTGGAGGAAGTTGGTTATTTCCCATGACTCCGCAGAATTCGCACGGTTGACGGACCAAAAAGACATTTCCGATCGCAACGAAGCCAGTCTGCAATCGAAACTGGAAGAAAATAAACGCGCATTGGAAATCAAAACTCTGGAGGCAGACACTTATGCGAATGAGGTCGAGGCCACCAAGCTCAACATCGAGAAGCTAAACGCTCAAATCAAAGCGGCCGCGGCCAAGCCCATCGAACCTGTGACGCCTGCCCCCCAACCGGCCAAGCCCGAACCGACAGCCAAACCGACCGAGACCGCCACCCCCCAAAAAACACCGACCATCACATTGCCCCCTGAAATCACGTTGACCAAGGCAACTGTCGTCACGTTGACCAGTGGCGGCAAAAAAATCGGCAATGCCAAGTTCGTGCCAGGCAAAAAGTTTGCGCCTGTCGGGATTGAGGGCGACCGCGTCTTGATCCTCCTCGGCTCTTCAAAGACATCAATTCCCATTGGAAACACCAACTTTGCCGAGGCGCTTGCCAAATTTAAAAGCGAGGCATCCAAGACCCGACAGCCCTAGGAGCTCAAAAGAAGGGGGCATGGCCGTCTCGGCCGTGTGGAGACTGGTCCACTTTGCTCGCACCCTGCCCATTGGAATGTAGGAGTACACCGACGAACACATGCGAGACGCATGTGCCCCTCTCCAAAAAGCCAAAAGTAAACTGCCTTTGATCTTAGCCTCCGATCTGCGCGCGGTACCCGGCGGCATCATTCAATGTCGCGAGTTCGGCGGGATCGGAGAGACGGATTTTGTAGATCCATCCCTGTCCAAATGGGTCCGTATTCAGCAAGGCGGGATCGGCTTCGATGGCTTCATTACGCTCGATCACCTCGCCGGTTACCGGTGAATAAATATCGCTGGCGGCTTTGACGGATTCAACAACGGCGGCCACTTCACCGGCTTTCACGGTTTTTCCAATCGCAGGAGGCTCTGCAAAAACAATGTCAGTGAGTTCCGCTTGGGCGTGATCGGTGATGCCGACCGTTCCGGTGTCGCCCTCGACGAGAATCCATTCGTGGGAAGCGGCGTAGCGCAGGTTTTCAGGGATGTTCATGGTTGTTTTTTGTAAAAGGGTTTTTTGACAATGACGGCGCGGAACCGACGATCGCGCACTTCGACTTCCACTTCTTGGCCGATGTCGGAATAAGCCGGCGGCAGGTAGGCCATCGCGATGCCATAGCCAAGCGAAGGCGAGAGCGCCCCGCTGGTCGTCTCGGAGACCGGTTCGCCATTCACATACACTTTGTAGTGCGGGCGGACCGGCGGAGCCTTGTCGAGCACGCGGATCGCGCACAGCTTGTGTGGGAGAAGGCTGGCTTTTTGATCGAGAAGAATCTGACGTCCGGTGAAAGTGGGTTTTTTCAGATCCGCAAAAAATCCCAATCCGGCTTCCAAAGGTGTGCGGTCAGGGGAAAGGTCGGATCCATTGAGCGGATATCCCATCTCGAGGCGAAGGGTGTCGCGTGCGCCGAGACCGCAAGGAAAGGCTCCGGCAGCCAAGGCTGTATTCCAGGCCGTCGCCGCTTCGCTGGCCGGCACGAGCCACTCAAAGCCATCCTCACCCGTGTATCCTGTCGTTGCAATGTAGGCGCTGCCGGGTTCGATTTCCTCCACGCGATTGCGATCGCTTGGCATCGGACGTTGGAAGATTTTTTCAAAAACCGCTTCCGCAAGCGGACCCTGAATAGC
>CAIWSO010000233.1 GCA_903915315.1 uncultured Spartobacteria bacterium
CGATGGCAACCGCGAACTCGTCGCGCTTTACCCGAATCTCCCGTTTGTCACCTTCCGCTCCACGCTCCGCAACAGCGGCACCGAGCCGGTTGTCCACAAACATGTCGCCACCGTTTCGGCGGCAGTCGATCTCGGCAAGTCGATGGAGTCCATCCAGACACTCGGCACCGGTGGCCTTTTCGCTCCCGACAAGAACCCCGGCAGCTATGCATTCCTCAGCATCGTCGATCCAGAGACCCGCTCGGGTGTCGTGGGTGGATGGTTGACGCATGATCGCGGAAGCGGCGTGGTTTTTTCCCCAGTCGAAAACGGCGCAGCTCGCATCCAAGCGCAGATCGACTACGGCTGCCTGCGCATCAAGTCCGGCGAAGAGACCGTAGCGGAGACCTTCGCGATCGGATACTTCGACGACGCGCGCTTCGGCCTCGAGGCCTATGCCGACGCGATTGGGAAAATCTATGCGGTGAAATTACCGAAGCAGATGGCCGGCCTGTGCACATGGTATATGGATCGCTACGCTGCCGCTTGTGATGAGGTTCATTTGCCGGAACTGGTTGCAGCCTGCGCCAAGGAATTGAAGCCCTTTGGCTTCGACTTCGTGCAGATCGACGATGATTGGCAAGATGGGGTGAAAGAAAACGGCCCCAAGAAAAACTTCACCACCTACGCTGCTAAAGGTCCCTATCCCAGCGGCATGAAGGCCACAGCGGAAAACATCAAAAACTTCGATTTGATACCGGGCATTTGGTTCATGCCCTTCGCTGGAAACTTCAAAGACCCCTTTTTCAAAGATCGCCAAAATCTGTTTGTCAAAAATACCAACGGCCAACCCTATGAGACATCCTGGGGCGGCACGTGTTTGGACATGACACTCCCAGCAACGCAGGAGTTCGTGCGCGATATCGTTCAACGGATCTCGCACGAATGGGGCTACAAGTTTTTCAAGATGGATGGATTCTGGACCGGCAGTGCCACTCCGCAGATGTATGTCAATGATGCCTACAAAAAAGATGGCATCGGCGATGCCGTCTTTGCCAATCCCGACAAGACGAATATTGAAGCGCTTCGCGACGGAACAAAGCTCGTCCGCGAGGCCGCGGGACCCGACGTTTTCTTGCTTGGCTGCTGTGCGGTTCAGAATATGCGCTCATTTGGCGGGACCTTCGGCTTGCTCGATGCGATGAGGGTCGGCCCCGATACGAACGATGGTTCGATCGGCTCACTACACGCTTCCCGAGTTTGGTTCCTACATGGCCGCGTCTGGTGGAATGACCCCGACTTCGTCTCGGTCCGCACCTACCTCTCGCTCGATCGCGCCCGCCTGAATGCGGGTTGGACGGCCATTTCCGGCCAGCTTTACTACATCAGCGATTGGGTGCCGATCTATCCCGCCGATCGCCTCGACATCGTCAAACGCACCATCCCCGCTCATGGTCTGCCAGCGCGACCTGTCGATGTCTTTGAGCAACAAATTGCGAGGATTTGGCTCGTTACGGACACACGCCAAGCCGTGCGCCGCGATGTGGTCGCCTTTTACAACTGGGACAAAGACAGAGCCGAAATTTCGGCCACGCCCCAGCGCATCGGCCTGCCGCCCGCGAAGGAGTATGTCGGCTTCGATTTCTGGGCCAACAAGTTCATCCCGCCCTTCAGTGGCGCACTCACCGCGACTCTTCCGGGCACCTCCAGCCGGATCATGGCCGTCCGCCCGGTTTCTGAGTTCCCCCAACTCCTAAGCACCTCTCGGCACGTCACCCAAGGCATTGTCGATGTGACCGACGAAAAATGGGACGCAACCCAATCCCAACTCTCCGCGACCAGCAAATTGGTGGGCAACGACCCGTATGAACTTCGCATCGTCGTCCCTTCCTCCGAAAAATCCTGGCGCGCCACGGGCATCCAAGTTTCCGCCGAAGATGTCGCCGCCGGCGTGAAGGCCAGCATCAAGCAGGACGGGCCCCGCATCCGCGCCGCCCTCTCCAGCCCCGTGAGCCGCGAGGTGAAATGGAAGGTTGCCTTCGAGCCTGGCAAGGCCATCGACCTCCTTCCGCCGCCGGTTACAAATCTGAAAGCGAGCGTGGAGTTCAATCTGATCTCCCTTTCGTGGAATGAAAACGGAGCCGCCGCCTACCGCGTTACCCGCAGCGACGGCCAAGTCAGCGCCGAGCCGGTCGCGATGTTTGTCGATACCAAGTTCCCGCGCGAGAAGCCCCTCACCTACACCATCGAAGCCCTCGGCGGTGATGGCAGAGCCGCCGCACCCGTTTCGATCAAGGTGACGCCTCTGACGAAAATTGTGGCACCGCCAGCCCCGCCGCTGCCCACGATCTCGCTCAATGCCACCAACACGAAATTCGTTGAAAATACCGCCGGTACGGCCCGCTTCGGCTTGAGCTATACTGGGAAACCGCTGACCATTGATGGCAAAACCTACGAAAACGGCTACGGCACCCATGCCAATGCCCTCGCCGTCGCCACCATTCCGAAAGGGGCCACTCGTTTTGTTACAACGGTTGGCATCGATGACGCCGCACGCAAAAACGACGATCCGAGCATTGTGTTCGAGGTCTATGGCGATGTGAACGAAATGGGTGAAAAACCCGTCCTGCTCGCACAGTCTCCTGTTCTGACAACGAAGGAACTCGCCTCGTGGAACTTCAATGTGGAACTCAACACCCGCTTCAAAGAAGTGCGCCTCGTCGTGAAGGACGGGGGCAACGGCGTTAAAAGTGATCACGCGGACTGGGTGAACCCCGGCTTTGTGGTTTCTGCGGAAGAAAAGAAATAAATGGCTCTTAAAACGAGGGCGATCGGAATAGAGCGGCTCGGCTCGGCGTCAAAGTCACAACTTACAAACCCATGAAAATTATAACAAAAACGCTCCCAATTCTCGCTGCCCTTGCGTTGCAGTCGCTCAGTGCATTCGCTGAGAACACCCCCGCAGCAACGCCGGCAGCGACGCCCAATCCTGATCCCTATGCGAATGAAACCAAGGCGCAACGCGACGCCCGCATGGACTGGTGGCGCGATGCCCGCTTCGGGTTGTTCATCCACTGGGGCGTTTATGCCGTTCCGGCGGGCATCCACAATGGCAAGCCCGTGGATGGCTACGGTGAGTGGATCATGGAAAAGGGCAAAATCCCAGTCGAGGAATACAAGGCCTACGCCGCGCAGTTCAACCCCACCAAATACGACCCCGAGGCCTGGGTTCTCCTCGCCAAAAAAGCGGGCATGAAATACATCGTCATCACCACCAAGCACCACG
>CAIWSO010000234.1 GCA_903915315.1 uncultured Spartobacteria bacterium
CACGCGATCAGGTGCTCGCTCGAATACCCCAACGATTTCATCTCAGATCGAGGGTCATAGGCCCCGATTAGGCTCAATGTGAACACGGAAATCAACAGCGGGAGTATGAGGTCGGCCCATTCATAACGATTGAACTCCCCAGTGAACTCAGTGATCCCCAGATACATACCGAGCCATATAGCGCAATCCACAACAAGCAGAACGAGCATCAATAATCTCTCCCTAGAAGACCCCCTCACCACCTTCAAACCTCTGGGAAAGAGGGGTGGTGGCCTAAGGATATCTGCGACTTGATCCGTTAATGGAAGGGTTTCAGGAACCATCTGGTTTTCTGGGGTGGAACAGGTTGAAAGCTAAGCAGAATCTAGCGCGACGGGCTTTTTTGTAAAGTGCTCTTTGATTAGGACTGCGAGATTATTCTCTGCAACCAGCCAAGCTTCTCATTTCTCAATGAGACTGCTTCGGCAGAGTTCGGCGTAGAGCCCCCCCTGAGAGAGAAGCTCCTCGTGACGTCCACGCTCCGTTATACGTCCGCGCTCCAAAACCAGAATCTGGTCGGCATGGCGGACGGTCGAAAGCCTGTGAGCGATCACAAAGCTCGTGCGCTTTTCCATGAGATGATCCAAAGCCTCTTGAATCAGCTTCTCGGTCGATGTGTCGACGCTGGCGGTAGCTTCGTCCAAAATCAGGATCGGGGGATTTTTCAAAAGGGCCCGTGCGATGGAGAGCCTTTGCTTCTCACCGACGCTGAGCTTCACTCCGCGTTCGCCAAGCGGGGTATGCAGCCCCTCGGGCAGGCGTCGAATGAAATCCACCGCATTCGCCGCGCGTAGAGCCTCCCACATTTCGTCCTCGGAGGCATCAGGCTTTCCGATGCGCAGATTTTCCGCCGTGGTCCCGTTGAATAAAAAACTCTCCTGCGTGACCACGGCAATATTGTGCCTCAGATGCCGACGTGACATCGACCTCAATGGGACACCATCAATCGTAATTTCTCCGCTGGTGAACTCATAAAAGCGGACGAGAAGGTTAACAATCGTCGATTTTCCAGCTCCCGTTGGCCCGACCAAAGCGACCATCGATCCGACGGGAACCTCGACTTGAATGTCATCGAGCACAGGGAGCTTCGGGTCATAGGAAAAACTCACATTTTGATAAACAACATGTCCACGAATCGGCTCGTACAGTGCCCCAGCTCCCTCGTCCTCCTCGGTTTCGGCATCCATGATCTCGAAGACGCGATCTCCCGCAGCTCGCCCGGACTGGAAGATTTGATTGAGTTGGTGTAGACGGCCGACCGGCTCGTAAAGATACCGAACGAGCACAAAAAATGCCACCAGAGCACCAATCTCCATCCGGCCTCCCAGAACCTGCGAGGTTCCAAAACCAGCCACCATCAGCAACCCGGCCGATGACAAAAACTCCATCCCCGGCTGATAAAAAGCCCAAGCCCGCATCACGGTGAGCGTTTCCTTGCGCACCTTGTTGCTGGTCGCATCGAAGCGGATGTGCTCCCGTTCCTCACTCGTGTAGGTCTTAATCTGTCGGATGCCGGCAATGTTGTCGTGGAGGAGCGAGTTGAGTTCTGACACGGCTTTCCGCTGTCGCCGATAACGCGAACGGGCCGTGAGAGTGTAGGCAAGAGCCCCCGCCGCCAGGAGAGGAATGGGCGAAAGAGCCGCTAGGGTCAGCATAGGACTGTAGGTCATCATGAGCGCGCTCACGATCAGGATTTGGAGGATGGCTACCGTTCCCTGCTCAATACCATCGATTAAAACCCGCTCGACACTCGTGACGTCTTCGATCAACCGGGTCATAATGTCACCGGTCGCACGATTATCGAACCAATG
>CAIWSO010000235.1 GCA_903915315.1 uncultured Spartobacteria bacterium
AACAAGGATATGCAAGGTTACCTTGCCGCATCGGGGGTGGAGTTGAATAATGTCGCCCAAGCTCCCGCCACCGCATCGGCCTCGCCCAACTCGGATCCGTTTAAATTGCAACCCAAGGCCGCCCAAATGGGTAATCTTGGAAGGCATATCTTCGCCGACAGCGGGACTGCACTCGAGGTCTCTTTGAATAACATGAATAAAGACGCTTTTGCCCAGCAGGACGCCTTTCCCGTCTGTTCATTCAAAGGCAACTCACAAAATGCCCCCGGACTTGCCCTCACCGTCACTGGAGATGGCAGTGGCGCTCTCCTCGTGATCCAATGCGGCCCTTGGAAGGACTATGTCGTGCCAATCGACTTCACTGGAAGGAAGGAGATCTTTATTCCCAACGGCGAGGTTTGCAGAAATGCCAGCGCATGGGGTATGCGCTACTCCACAAAGAGGTCATCTTACGGTGTTTTCCACGGTCTCTTCATCGGCTTCGGCAAGGTTCCCGCCAACACCCACGCGAAAGTCCTAATCGAAAACCTCCGCATGGTCGGCGAAAAGCCCTCCTCGATCAAAAACCCCGTCATCCACGCCGGTGTAGGAACCCTCGCCATCGAAGGCGAGGTGAAGAGCGACCAATACCTTTGGTATCAAGGAGGAGACAAAGTCGGCGTCTACGACAAAAACTGGAACCTCCAATCCACACTGCCTGTCGTGCTGCAAGATTATGCCGCAGACAAAGGGTTTTCAGAATACGGGATCGACGGAGAAGTCGCCAACCCCGTGCCGTGGTTCGATGTGCAATTCATCACCAAGGGAGAAACGATCAAGCTGGATACCCCTCCGCCAGCCTCCCGTAAGTGAAAGTCATTCCATGAAAACACCAACCCGGCGGATGTCCTTGCCGTCAAGGGCTTCCGTGCGTTGAACAACCAAGTTGGTCCCACTTATTGACATATCTTAAAATTTCGGCGCTGGATTTTCCATGGCGAGGCAGTTGAGGTTGAAATACGTGGGAGCGATTTGCCATGTGATGAGTCGGTCGGATGCAGTGGGTAGATCGAATTATTCACCGATGATCTTCACGAGGACGCGTTTTTTACGGAGGCCGTCAAATTCACCATAGAAAATCTGCTCCCAAGGTCCAAAGTCGAGTTGGCCCTCGCTTACGGCCACTACGACCTCGCGACCCATGATTGTGCGCTTGAGGTGGGCGTCAGCGTTGTCCTCGGCGCCGTTGTGCGCGTATTGGGCATGGGGATGCTCGGGGGCGAGCTTTTCCAACCATTTTTCAAAATCCTGGTGCAGGCCGGATTCGTCGTCGTTGATGAAGACGCTGGCTGAAATGTGCATCGCGTTGACGAGGCATAGCCCCTCGCGAATGCCGCTCTCTCGCAGACAGGCTTCGATTTCTGGGGTGATATTCAAAAATGCGCGCCGCCGGGGGATTTCGAAACAGAGTTCCTTTCGATGGGATTTCATTTTGAGGAAGGACTACATTTACGACTGGCCGCAATCGAGATTTTTCA
>CAIWSO010000236.1 GCA_903915315.1 uncultured Spartobacteria bacterium
CGGTCAGAGAAGTAATACCAAAAGCATCTAGTTTTTTCGTCTCATGCTGTAGCGGTGGTCTGCGACCGCCGATGGTCAACAATGCGGCGCATATAGCGACGCCTCTCCAATTGTAAACGGTTCGCTAAAATTTCAAATTTAGTAGCCACGGCTATTATGGAGTCATCCGGAGTTCCCAGATGGGCTGCAAGCCACTACAAAATGACAGTCCATCAGATGCGGGTCCGACAGGTTGAGCGAAGACATTAGCGATTACGGCCAATTTTTGAAGGCATGCCGCTCGACTTCGTCAATGAATTGGAAGAGGCGGGTCTTGTATTTGCGATCGGGTCGTTGACTGGCCCATGTAACGGAACTCTCAGATAACCAGGCCATTTTCACACCTGAAAGGGGAAAGAATCGGATGAGCCAGTTGTCGATGATGATGTAGGGATAGTCGATCTTGAGGGTATCTGGTGCGGGAAGTTGAGGGTATTTATTGGGACGCCAGCGAGTGATCTTGCCTCCAGGGCTTATGATCGAGGGTTTGATTTTGAAATCAAACTGAGGTTCGTTGACGACGTAGTGGCGCCAGTTCATTGCAGGGATGGAGTTCGATTTTTCGTGGCGAGGCGTTTTTTCAAGATCGAGGGAAGGCTCTTGCATTTCCTCAACCGGGTCTGGATAGCGGGATCGTTGTGGCTGGCGAGGACCAAGGCGCAGCGGTTGAGGATCCCTGCATCTGGGATTTCTGACCAGTCGCCTATGAGTTTCAATTTTTCGGCGAAGTGCAATCGCACGGAAACATCGGGATCGCGGGCTAACTCGAAAAGGACGGATCCTGGAGTCGTCCAAGCGAAGCGATTTTTGAGAAGGCGATCGAGGAATGCCTTGCGAATGATCGGCGATGGATCGCGTGCAAATACCTCGCCGATGTCGCGTGTCCGCTCACCCCAATCAAGCAAACGGAGTCGCGTCTTGATGGAAATGAGGGACTCAAGTTGCTCCGGGGCCTCTTTGATGAGGTCGGAATAAATGAGACTGAGGGTGTTGGTCTTAGCGTCTCGGAGGGACTCGGATGCGCCGCTGAACTCCCAGAGGGTGAGTACGGGATTGTCCTTGATGATGACCTTGCCGTGGGTACGCCAAAGAGCGAGCAGCACCTTTATCGGGGTATTTGGGTTCTTTGCGACGGTTTCTCGTACGCTCTTGTGCGGGGAACGTGATAACTCGCTCAACCTATCGGCAGGGGTTTCTATATGAGCGGCCTCCCTTAAAAGTTTGGCTCCGGGGCCCTTTTTGCGAGGGCGTGGCAGTGAAGGTGATTTCAAAATGGAGGCGAGTTGTCTTTTTCAGAGCATGCGGGCGACTTCCCCAAAGGGAATGTCGTGGCTGCCTAATCCGCCGGGATTGATAACCCAGAGTGTCGGAAATTCCGGTTCTTCGTGCGGAAACTCACCATGTCCATCGGTAAGGTAGATGGCTGCCTCTGGAGGTGGAGGGTTAGATTTAAGATGTTTAAAAAAGGGACGGAAGTCGGTACCGCCACCTCCGGGAAGAGGGGGGACAGATTCGCTATCGAGATCGATTGCCCAAGGGCCGTGCAGCTTGGCATCGCAAGCGTAGAGTTGGACCTCCACTTTGGGGTAGGCGCGAAGGATAGCGCGGAGTTCGTTGAGAAAACGCCCGAGTTCCTCCTTGCCGATCGACCCACTGGTATCGATACAAAGTGCGACGCTGACGGATTCGCCGTCCATAGCATCCAGATAGAGTTCCTCGCTGATGAAGCGTCTGTCGTAGGAGGTAAAATCACAGGGGGTTCGAGTGAGGTATCGCCAGAGTAGTGTGCGCCAGTCGAGTGGCGGGTCAGTGACTGTGGCGAGGAGGCGCTGAAGATTCGTAGGAAGATCGCCGTGGTCATGGCCGCCCATGCGAGCGACAACAGCAGCTTGGGCAAGTGATGCGGTCCAGTGATCCCGTAGGGCGGGGGTGTCATCCTGCGGGATGAGATCACTCCCAATATAGAGGATCTCGAGTTTTTCCACATCAGGATGCCGTCTGCGGAGGACTTCATAGACCTCCTCGACTGGGAGGTGGGCGATTTTCTCATCACGCACGGCGGAATCGGGTAAAGTCAGCCCAGGCGTTTCGTCGATGATCCCGTTCACGACAATGTCAGCGGCGATATTCCAGAGAAGCGGCTGTGCTTCATGACGACGCGTGACGTGGCGCAACGCGGCGTGGAGGAGTTCGTGTACGAGTACGCCGAGTTGCTCGTCGGCTGTGTGTTCTCCCATGAACTTGGGATTAAAAAACAGGCGATGCCCATCCGTCGCTGCGGTCTCGACATCCTCGGTGATCACAGACTCGGCAAAGAGCGCGAGTGAGGCAAAGAAGGGAGAGACTCGTCGGAGATGAAAAAGAAGAAGTGAGAGGTCGAAGGGAGTTTTCAGTGAGGTGAGATTCTAGTTTTCAGGATCGGGCGAGGGTCCAAGATGTTTGTAGTTCTAGTTGCTTAGTGAGGGGCATCGGAAGGTTCGTGGCTTGGGAGTGATGCGGTGTCAGGTGTTCCCCAAAAGCTTTCGGTATGAGTCGAGGAACTTTTTGATTTTTGGGTTTTTGCCCAGATGTGCTGCGAGAACTCCGAAGGTGTTGTCTGCTCGCGCTGTATCGAGCTTGGCGTGCAGGAAGAGCTGGATCCACTCGGGGTCAGCATTTTCTGTGATCCAGTCGAGTGCGTTTTTGACTTTATCTGGAGATTTGGCGCGGATGGCGATGCCGATGGCAGCTGCGTAACGAGCCGAGGGTTCCTTTGGAAAGGGGATTCCTTTTGTATTGCCGGCAAGGATGGTGTCGAAGTCGGGGAGGGTAGCATAGACTTTCAGATAAGCCCGGTACTCGCCCGCCGGACCATCGCCGATGGCAGGATTCATGGGAAGATCCGCTTGGTGAAGTGCGTTGGCGGCAACCCAGGCGCGAGGGGATGGCCAGGCGGGATTCTTCGGGTCACGCTTGTGGAGAAGCTCTGGTCTCCAAGCAAGGAAGGCGACGATTTTCTCATCGATGCCATTTTGGAGTGCCCAGCTGCGGAAGCTCTCAAAATGGGGCTCTACGGTGACATGAATAAATCGATTCTGAAGGGCCGAGGGCATACTGAAAACAGACGCACCATCTTCGGAGCGATTGCCCGCAGCCCATACGTGCCATCCCTCGGGCAGGGTGTAGGAACCGACTTTGCGGTCGAGTACGAGTTGTTGTGCGATACCTTGGATGGCGGGCGGGGCCATATTTAACTCGTCGAGGAAAAGGATGCCTGAGCCGCTGCGTGGAAGAAACTCTGGTGGGTACCAGCGAGAGGTGCGTGCCTCGTGATCCGCCACGGGAAGGCCGCGCAGGTCGGTCGGGGCGAGTTGACTAATACGCAAGTCGATGAGGTCAATCTTTGCGGATTTTGCAACATCAGCAACCGTGTGGGATTTTCCAATGCCGGGTGCGCCCCAGATCATAACAGATTGGAGAAGATGTTTTTTAACAAGAGTGCTGAGCAGATGTTCGAGTTGGGTTGGATTCATTTGAGATTATTTTAGAAAATGTGGAGTCGCAGGAAGTGCCACACCTAGGCATTAAGCAACTGAAGCGTCATTGCATCGGGGGCGTTGTTGCATTTGTCATGCAGGGCTATGTGGAAAAGACTGCCGGCTTCGCTGGCCTGAGCAAAAAGAGTCATGCAGGAGCGGAATTTCAGGTGGTCGGGGTGGCCGAATATTTCAGTAATGGGCTCGGGACGTTCCCAAGCGGCACGCGTGCATTCGATGAGGCGCGGACCAAGGATCGGATGGGCGAGGTAGTCTCTGGCCTCCTGTAAATCTGCAAGGGCATAGGTC
>CAIWSO010000237.1 GCA_903915315.1 uncultured Spartobacteria bacterium
AAGCTCAGCGTCTGAAGGCGATTTGGAAACACCGATCCACGAAGCCTGCCAAGGGGCGGTGGCGGCATGGGCGGGAGAGGAAGCCGATAAAGCAAGCCCGATTGTGGCAATCGCCACGCCGGCGGTGAGGATGGTTTTTTTCATGGATTATTTTGTGGTGGAAATCGTCACCGGGCCGAGCAGGCCGGATGGCAGCAGCGGTGCATCGGCGTTGAAGTGGTTGTAGGTGCAGTAGGTGTAGCGTCCGGTTTTGATTTTTTGGCCACCGAGGAATCCCGGGGGCGCTTGGACTTCGCGGGCGTTCGCGTCGGCGGGTTGTTTGTCGCCGATCATCCGGTTCGGCCAGCTGTTGGCCACTTCGATTTCGAGTTGGTTTTCTCCAACCTTAAGGGCGTCGCCGACCTCGACTCGCCACGGGGCGCA
The DNA here is from genome assembly GCA_903915315.1 of uncultured Spartobacteria bacterium. Taxonomy (GTDB): domain Bacteria; phylum Verrucomicrobiota; class Verrucomicrobiia; order Chthoniobacterales; family Terrimicrobiaceae; genus UBA967. The sequence continues at coordinate 424 of CAIWSO010000237.1, forward strand.
CCAGACCACGCCGAGGTCTTTGCCGTTGAGCTTCACACGCGCCATGTCGTGGACGATGCCGAGGTTCAGGTAAGTCTTGCCTTTGGGCAGTTCGGCTACCGGAAAGGTGTTTCGATAGGTCGCGATGCCGGAGTAATATTTGATGCCGCTCTCCGGGCGCTTCGTCCAATCCTGCAATGTGTCGAAGGTGATCTTCTCGGGTCCGCCCCATTTCGGGTCGAAGGAGACATCCCACGCTCCCGAGATTTCTTGAACGGGCTTGGTTTCGGCGAAGTTTTTGCCATTGGACAACGCGGGCGCTTGGCCCTTGCCGCCAAAGACGACGAAGAAACTTTGGAACGCGTCGAACTCCATTGGGACAGTGGTTGTGCCGTCCTTGCGCTCGAATTGCGGCAGCGCGCGGCGCTCGCCGGTGACGGGATCCCAAAGCTCGGGGGTTCCTTCGGAAACGCGGAAGCGGCAGTCGGCCTTGATCGGCGCGCCGGTGCGGTTCGAGACGAAATAGATGTCGCGGTCGGCCGTGCGGCGGTGGCCGTAGCGCACGGGCCCGGTGGAGGTGAAATCCTCGGGCACGCCCATGGTTTTCAAGATTGCCGCCGTGAGGTCGTAGTCAGGGTAAAGCGGCGGCATTGTTTCCTGCGGTCTGGCAAGTCTCCACGGCGCCATCGCATAGGCACCAAGGGACTGCGCGGGTTTCCAGTCGGACGGAGATGTGGCGGATTGCTCCCAGTCCTCGGGAGCGGTCAATCCGGCGGACCATTTGGCATCCGAGTTCACCACGGTTTTGGTGCCGTCCTTGTAGAAGACCTCAAATGCCCCAATCCATCCTGCAGGGGATGCGGCGGGGCCGGCATTATTGACCGCCACGGAAATCACATTCGCGCCGGGACGCAGGAACGACGCGATCGATGATTTCACGGGAACTTTAAAGTCTTTGCCTTCGCTGACCTTCTTTCCGTTGATCCAAAGTGTGAATTCGTTGTCGGCGCTCAACGAGGCGGTGGCGGATTCCACGGTCTTTGCGGCATCCACTTCCATTGTGCGCTGGAAGTATCTCAAGCCAGCCGGCGCGCTGTTGGCGGGATTGCCTTCGGGATACCAAATCCACTGGCTCGCCATGAGGGCGTCGCTGGATTTTGGCTGGGCCGACGATGCAGGCGAGAGCGGCCCGCCCCAGTGGATCGTGCCTCGGCCGAAGCTGCGCTTGGTCGGCTCGGCGGGGGCATCGAGGCTTCCCCAAAGTTCCTTGGCGAGGTTTTGCACTTTTTCGTCACAGGCGGGATAGCCCGAGAGGCTGGGCGATTTGAGCGGCGGGTTGCCGACGATCGTGGCGCCGGCTTTCACGAGGTCGCGAATTTTTTCGAGCAGGGCCGGGGTCATCGTCTGCACCTGGGGCAGCACCATCACGCGGTAGGAGGTGCCGCCGGGGAAGGCGATCAAGCCGCCCTTCACTTCGGCGCGCTCCATGAGCATTCGCGGCGAGCATCCATCGAAGCCGTAGCCTTTTTTATCCGCGAGCCGACCAGTGCCTTCGAGCGCACTCGACGGCGGCAGGAAAATGTGCGGTGCGCCCTCGGGCGTGAGGTAGAGCACATCCGAGACGGCGGTGCCTTGCTGGAGAATCTCGGAACAGCGGGCAATAAAGCGGTGGAATGCGCCGACCATCGGCCACCAGGTTTGGTTGCGGTGCCAGTGAACGCCGTGTGGCCCGAGGGTGAAGCCGGGCTTGTAGTCCTGGCTCAGCGGTTGATGCGTGTAGGTGTGGAAAAAAATCCGGTTGATGCCAGCGGCAAAAGCCCAGTTGCCTTGGTTCTTGAGCGCCCAAGGATCGCATTCCAATCCGCCGGCAGCGGTGAATGACTCGGCCGCAACGACAGGCCTTCCCATGACATGGGCGATCGAGGCCGCCTCGAAAACGCTGTAGGCTGAATCGAGGAAGTTATGCCAGAACTCTCCCATCGGGATATCCGCCACCGCACCGAGATCGAGATCGCCGGCCGGGTTCATGTCGTAGGGCTCGATGGAAAGTTCGAACCCGTGCTTGTGGGCATACTGCTTCACGCGCTGCGCGTGGTTTTCGAGCACCAAATCCTGCGCGGTCAGGCGCATATCCCAAAGGAAACGCTCGGATTTCTCCAAGCCCTCCACCGCCCTGCCTGTGTAGGTCAGTAGGAACGGCTTGGCATCGTAGCCGCGCCGTTTTTTAAACTCCTCGAGGAACTCAGGCGTCCAGTTCTGCGCGCCGGATTCCCAGCTGTCCATGTGGAGATTGGTCAGCCCATGTTCCTTCGCGCGCGGCCCGATTTTTTTCAGGAGAACATCGACGAATTTCGACAAATGGAAATCGATCGCCTTGGCATCGAATTTGTCCGACTCGCACCCGACCGCTGGAGCCGGGGCGGGCCTCGTTCCCGCGCCGTTGATGCGGCGGCCCATGCGCACCACCGTCCAATTTCCGGCAGGCACTTGCCATTCGAGGGTGCCATCGGGTTTCAGGTTTTTCGTAAGGTCGATGATTTTGTCGGGCGCGATGACTCCTCCGGCCGGCTCAGTGTAATGCGCAGCGGTCGGCAGGTAGGTTTTCACATGCTTGAAGGAGGTATACGGTTCGCGCTTATAAAGCGCCTTCTCGTCGATGTCCGCAATCACCGGCGGGGTGCTTGGAAAAGCATACACCGCGAAATCCTCGTAAAACGGATCACGCATCGTGAGAAATGGTTCCTTACGCTGGTCGGGCACCGGCAGTTTCTGGGACACGGCCTGCGGGCCTTGGAAATCCACCGAGCTGAATACCAGATGCTGCATCGCATTCTCGGGCTTGATCCAAGGCCCACCGCTGCCGCACCAACCCGGCCCGATGCCGAGCTTCACATCCATCCCGAGGCGCTCCGCGTCGCGCACGGCTTGCACAAAAGCGTTTTGCCACGGCTCACTCATCCACTGGACGGGCCCCTTCGGAACGCCATTATCGACTTCCAGAAAGAGCACCTCGTTGAGGCCGACATCTTTCATGTTCTCCAACTCCGCCGTCATTTGGCTGGAGTTCAAATTGCCGTCATTGAAATACCAATAAACGCCCGGCTTCGCGGAAGGCGGCGGGTTTTCGAAGAGTTGCTCGAGCGTTTCCCCGGCGTGGAGTGAGCCTGTGAGCGCGATGGCGAGGAGGAGTGTGGTTTTTTTCATGGGTTGATGAGTTTGGTTGGTCCCTGTTTGTTATATGGCCCCTTCTTCGCGGGTTCCGGTCTCTGTTTCGCCGGGCTGTTTTGATCACGCTGAAATCCTGCGGAGGACGATTTATTTGCGGAGGTCTGGACGGTTGAGCGCCCACTTGACGCCGTTGGCGACCAGATCCAAGTAGCGGTCGTCCGAGACCGTTTCGTTGAAATGACCGAGCGAGGTCGACCAGACACGAACCTTTTCGGGACCGTATTCATGCACCCAGACGATGGGGTGGTCGTCGATGGTTTCGGTGCCGCCCCTGTTGATCTTCTGGCTGCCGCGGGCGAGAACCGAGGTGCCAGGCATGACCTGAACGACATGGTAGAGTTCCTCATTGCCGGTGGTCCAATCCGAGAGCCCCGCATTGGCCGGGTGGTTGGCATCGGTGTAGCGTATGGAAAGCGGCGCATTCGGACCATGGCTAAAACTTTGCAAGCCGAGATACTCGAACCATGCGGCGTTGTCCGACCCTGGGGCGACGGGTTTCTGGAAATCGCCGAATCGGTAGCTGTGCATGGCGCAGTGCAGGTTGATGCCGGGGATGCCCATGCGGTGGGGCGTGATGACGCGGTTGATCGCAGCGGGGTCGCCGATGCCCGCGGCGCACTCGTCGTGGATGACGAGATCGTAGCCTTTGGCATATTCGGGATTTTCTTGGGAGGGCAAGGGAGGCTTCACCGAGGTGTCGGCCGAGTGCATCTGCGTGACCTCGATGTGGAGCCGTTTTTCGAGGCCGTTTTTGAGGATGTCCTTTTGGGCCGCGTAGTCATGGCAACAACCGCCGGTGATCAAGAGGACTTTGGCCGGGCTGGAAACAGGAGTTTGTTGGGCTTGAGTTGTTCCAAAGGGCGCTGCAACTCCAAGGATAGCGAGCGCGGTGAGTATGTTTTTTTTCATAGTGTGGGATGGGAGGAGTTCAATTCAGGCCTTTTTATGCCAAGGTTCTCCGGGGAGCGCGGGGGCCTCGCTCGGCATGACAACCGTGTCGTGTTCAAAATCCAGCGCTGTTGGGCTGAGTTGCAGTGCATAGAAGGGAGACTTTGTATTCACGGTCATGTCGGTCCAGCGGACCAATTGACCGGTGTAAGCCGAGATGCGCATGCCGATCGAGGCCAAGGTGGCTTCGGTGCCTTCTTTGATGGTGTTGAGTGGCTTGCCGGCCAGCACCCCTTTGATGAGCTCCACATGCTCTTGGACTCCCGAGATGGGGCTTTCGAGTTTTGGTTCCTCGATGGCCACTTCCTTTCCGGTGAGCTTTCCACCTCCATTGCATTGGCCCTCGGCGCCACGGAAGAACTCGCCAATGTTCATGTAGGTGCCGTTGATTTGGCGGCACATGCTGTGTATGTGGACGCCGTCGCCGTAGTCGACATCGCAGCTGAAGAAATCGAACTGGTTGCCGGTGACTCGGCGGATGCGGGAGCCATATCCGAGGAATGCCTGCGGGGTGCGTCCGATAAACCAATTGGCGACATCGAGATTGTGGATCAGTTGCTCCGCGACGTGGTCGCCGGAGAGTTCGGTGAAGTTGAGCCAGTTGCGCACCAGATATTCTGCATCGCTCCAGTTTGCTTGGCGTTCCTTGATCCATGGCACGCGGTGATTCCATGACACAGTGCCCCCGAGAATCGGACCGATGGCGCCGGCATCGATCTTGGCCTTGTTTCTGAGGTAGCCGGCGTCATAGCGGCGTTGGGTGCCCACGATGGCCGCGAGGCCTTTTTGCTTGGCGAGTTCACCAGAGGCTAACATTGCACGGGCACCCACCGGGTCGACAGCGACTGGTTTTTCCACGAAGGAATGTTTCCCTGCCTTGACCATGGCATCGAAGTGCACGGGACGGAAGTTGGGCGGTGTGGCCATGATAACGAATTCCGCATCCGAAGCGGCGGCCTTTTTATAGGAGTCAAATCCCCAATGGCTGCGGGAGGGATCGACACGGGATTTTTCAGCAGACTGCTTGGCGCGATCCTCAAAGACATCGCACAGGGCCACAACCTCGACATTATGGCCGAGAATCCTCGCGGCCTCTTGAAAATCCCCCAACGCGGCGAGACCGCGCTGGCCGCAGCCGACGACCGCGACTTTGAGGGTTTTACCGCTCTGGGGAGATTGTGCTTTGGAGGAGAGAATTCCGAAGGCTCCAATGCCCGCAGCGGTGTATGCCGTGTCGCGAAGGAATTTTCGGCGGCTGATCGATGTGACTTCAGGTGTTGTTTCGTTGTTCATAAGGTTGTTTGAGATGTTGGTTATTCCAAAAGGTCAGCGGTTTTCTTTTTGATCTTGGTTCAGGTTCATATCCGTCGTCGTGGGGGTGCGTGAGGTGATGCCTTCCGCCGGGATGGGGGCCTTGGCAGACCAGCAAAGCGCGTTGAGGACGAGTTTTCGGAAATCGTCCTGCTGCCAGTTCTCGTGGAAATGGCCGCCAGTGAAGCCAAAGCCGCGTCCCCCATTGGGCCGTTCATACGCCCAGGCCATGATCTGTGGCTCCCCGGCCTCAACGGCGGCTTGGACGGTGGGATTCGTGCCCCGACTGCCTTTTCGATTCAGTGTTTCGACCGGAGGTTTGGCGCTGAGAATGGCGGTGGTGTTCTCGAATTTCGGGCGGAAGCGCATGTGGTAATACCACTCGTCATGGACCTCGAATGGCTTCACGCCGCTGCTGATCGGATGGTTCGGAAGCGGCTCCAGCACCGGCGTCCAAGTCGGGTTCACCGACCATCCGTCCTCGAAATACCCGCCGATCCAATCGAGGAACTGGCTGCCGAGTTCGGATTTTTCGACTTCCACGCCGAAGTGAAGGCAGGCGACGCCAACGCCCTGATCGACGAGGGCCTGGATTTTATCCTGGTGGTCCTTGGCGAGGTGCCCGCGGTATCCATCGCAATACATCACCAAGGAGTCGGGCTTGTCGTAGCCCGCCCAAGGTTGTGGCCACTGGGCGTCGGTGGTGACCTGGGCGGTGACATCGCCACCGCTTTCATTGAGGCAGCGCGCGAGCAAGAGGCACCCGGCCTTGTGCTCATGCTGGCCAGGCCCGTGGCTCTGGCGGCCGGCGAGAAACAGGATTTTCTTTTTGTCGCCAGGCTGGAGCTCGCGGAGGCGGATGTTGCGGAAGCGCACTTCCATGGGAGCGCCTTCATGGAGTTGGAGGGCGATCAAACCGGCTTGGGGGGCATCCGGGCCGCTCATCGTGTAGTCGCATGTCATCACGCCATTGATGAATTGGATGACTTGGTTTCCCGAGGCGATGATGCGGTAGGTGTTCCAACCTTCCTTGAGATGGCTGAGGATCTCAGCGGGGTCACCGACAGAGGCCACCACAGCGCGATCCTTGATGGAATCGCCCACAACGACCTTTTCTCCACGGGCGGCGATCACCCCCTTGCCCGCAAAATAAGCAGCCCCGGTCCATTTGTTGTCGGCCGAGATGTCCGCCTGCGGGCCTGTCACGCTGAAGGGCTGGCCCTCCTCCAGCTTGCTTCGAAACTGGATGCCGCTGTTGTTGCCTTTGATCAAAAATTCGGCGGTCAGCTCGAAGTCGGAAGGCTTGCCGTCCTGCCAGATCAAGTAGGTGTTTTGGGTGAGCGGCTTTTCAGCAGTCGATCTACCGATGATGACTCCATCCTCGACAGACCAAAAGTTCGAGTCACCACTCCAGCCTGCGAGGGATTTTCCATCAAAGATTGATTTGGGTGCTTCGGATCGTGTGGTGGCGGTGAGCATCAGGAGGGCCAAGAGGGCGGGAAGGATGGAATCTTTCACGAGAGTTGAATCGAATTCCAAGTGGTTCGAAGAAACTCAAGCCCGGCGCGGGAGACCTCCTCGGAGGTTTTGTAGCGCTGAATCCAGATCGATGCGGCCCGAGCGATCGTGGTGTTGTCCACCGGGAAGGTCTCTATCGCCATATCGCCGGTGTAGTTGATGTCTCGGAGGGCCTCAAACACTCCGACCCAGTCGACCTGGTCACGACCGGGAACGCCACGGTGGTTAGCGCTGGCATGGACATGGCCGACGAGTGTCCCGGCCTCACGCACGGCGGCGGGCGAGTGGGATTCCTCAATGTGCATGTGGAAGGTGTCCGCGTGAATTTTCAGCGCGGGGCTGCCGACCGCCTCGATCATGCGGCGGGCTTGCGCGAGGGTATTCATGAAATCCGTCTCGAAGCGGTTCAGGGGCTCGATAGCGATCGTGACGCCGGCCTGCTCGGCGATGCCTGTGAGCGTCCTTAAATGCCCCGCCACAAGATCAAATTGGCGTTGGCGTTCTCCCTCGTCGTGCATATTGCAACGCCCAACACTGGAGTAAAACGGCCCGGCGATTGTTTTCGAACCCAGCGCGGCAGCCAACTCGATGAGCTGCTTGGTGTATTCGATACAGGACTCCTGCTGCGCCGCATTGCCACGCAGGTCGTGTTGCGGAGGGAACATTCCGCACACCGGATTGTTTACCATCCCGGCATTGGACAACGCCCGCTCCAATCGTGGCACATCCAGACCGGCGGGTTCCAGGACGGCCAATTCGACAAAATCGGCACCCCAGGATTTGAAAGTCTCAATCCAAGGAATATCGGAGTTGGAGAAACTGGAGGTGACGAGGAACGAATTCAGCCCAAATCGCATTGGGCAACTCTACTGTGAAGACCTGATATCCGCTAGCACCAGCTCCGCATTTTTGTGTATCAAATCGGCATTCACTCTTGGATATTTATAGTTTTTTATAATTTATAAGATACACATTGTAATATAGATTTAATTTTTATTATGGAGAATAATATTCCTCTCTCCAAGCGGTAGACTCAAAAATAGCGGGTTGCAAAACAGTAAAACTGGAATTGAATAATCCCGCGATTGAAAGCCTCTCGAAACCAGTCCAATTTCCTGCGCCTGCAGCGTGATTTCTTTGATCAAATCGCGAACATCGATGCGTTCATGTCGATGCTACGGTCGCTTGGAGGCGTTTGTTTTTTCATGAAGGACAGAGAGGGCCGTTTCATGGGGGGGAACGATGCCCAATTCTTAAAGCTCGGCGTCGCGTCGGAAAGGGATCTTTTGGGCAAGACGGATATGGATTTCTTTTTCCCGGAAAACCTCATCCTCCAATACCGGAAGGATGATTTGAAGGTGATGCGGACCGGCAAGCCGGTGCTGAATCGCGTGGAGCCTGTTGCGAACCCGGATGGGAGTGTCAGTTGGCACAAGACCAGCAAGTATCCCCTGCGCAATGCCCAAGGCGTCAGTATCGGGATCATGGGAATCATGCGCGATTTCGATGGCTCGGCCATGCCATGGAACCACCAGCGTCCATTTCTAAAAGTCATGGAATTTATCGATCGGCACTACCATGAGGAAATTCTGGTGAAGGACCTTGCTGCGGCCACCGGTCTTTCGCTGAGTCAATTCGAGCGCCGGTTCTTGGAGGTCTTCGGTCAATCTCCGTCGCGGTTCCTGGTGAGATACAGGCTCACCAAGGCAAGCCATTTACTTGTCAGCTCGGACCATACAATCAGCTCGATTGCAGTGGATTGCGGATTCTGTGATCACAGCCATTTTTCGCGCTCGTTTTTCGGCATGTTCGGGATCCCGCCAGGACAGTATCGAAATCTCAAAAGAGATGCTTCATCGGCGCAGGCACGGGCTACGACTTCACGATTAGCTCTGTGAGCACCTCCGTGGCTGGCACGGATTACGACCAGATCGCCTTGCCGCTGCTCTTGTGGCTGAAGCCATCCTTGCCGAAATACCAGACCAGCACGGCAATCGTGTTGTCGCCCTGGCGCAGGTGTTTCGTGAGATCGACGCGGTCGAAGTAGGTGTCCTTCGGAGTCGGACCGCGTTTGAGTTGCCCCTCGAAGACGACGGGTTCGCCGTTGATCCAGAGCCAATACTTCGAGTCCACCGCAATGCGTGCCATGGCTTGAGTTGGTGCTTCCGCGAGAT
>CAIWSO010000238.1 GCA_903915315.1 uncultured Spartobacteria bacterium
GAGCCATTGACCCCACCCCCACCGTCGGCATGGTCGGTCTCGTGGAAAAAGCCGAGCACATCACCACCCAAGCCTTCAAAGCGGCAGGCGACATCATCCTCCTCATCGGCGAACCCGGTGACGAACTCGGCGCATCTCACTACCTCCTCGCCGTCCACGGACGCAAAGCCGGCGCCCCGCCGCAACTCGACTACGCCAAGGAACTCGCCGTCCAAAACGCCGTCCGCGACATGATCCGCGATGGCATCATCCGCAGTGCCCACGACTGCTCGGAAGGCGGCCTGGCCGTCAACCTCGCGGAATCCTGCATGGGTGGGAACCTCGGAGCCAAAACCGCAATCCCGGGCACCCGCGCCGACGTCGCCCTCTTCAACGAAAGCCAATCGCGCATCGTCATCTCCGTCTCGCCCGAAAACGCCGCCAAGGCCGAGGATTTCCTCAAATCCCGAAAAGTCCCCCACTCCCGCCTCGGCACCGTCACCGCAGATCCATTCCTTTCCATCCAAGCCGCCGGCAAACCCTACACCTGGCCGCTCGAAAAACTCCGCACCCCATTCGAAAAAACCATCCCATCGTTGATGAGCTGGGAAAAGTAGGCGCGCCGACGTCCCCGTCGGCCCACCAACAACCGTGAAAAACACTCCATCCCCCAAAGCCAACGGGGACGTTGGCGCTCCCAGCGAATCCCCAAAGGAGTGGTATTCGCGGGGATATCTCCCACACCGCGACGCAAAAGAACTCCTCCAAGCCGTCACCTTCAGGCTGGCAGACAGCCTACCACACGAAAAACTCACGCTACTGGAAGAGGAGTTGTCGAACCTCCCCGAAAACCAACGCTCCACACACCGGCGCAAAAAAATCGAACAGTGGCTCGATGCCGGCATGGGGTGCTGCGCCCTGCGCCACCCGAAATTGGCGGAGCAAATGCGAGACTCCCTACTGCACTTCGACGGCCAGCGTTATCAAGTCCACGCGTGGTGCATCATGCCAAACCATGTGCATGTGCTCATGGAAACGCTCACTCCCATCGCCCGAATTGTCCAAGGTTGGAAATCCGTCACCGCCCGCTGGGCATTGGCCCGCAACGAAGAGCTAAAACTTGGCATCCCGCACACAAACCACCTCTGGATGCGTGACTACTGGGATCGATACATCCGCAACGACACGCATTTCGAAAATGCCGTGCTCTATATCCACCAAAACCCCGTCAAAGCGGGCTTGTGCCAACTCGCCGAGGATTGGCCCTGGTCCAGCGCCGGACCCCCGAGGTCCTCCTCGGCATCCACGCCCTCCTCAGCCAACGAGGACGTTGGCGCTCCCAGTTCCTCGTGAAAAATTTTAAAAACTTGAAACCTGTGAAAATCTGCGAAATCTGTGGATAAAAATTCCCTATGAAACCCGCCATGACAGTCGGTGAAATTCTGCTCGAAGACTATCTCGTGCCCATGAGCATTTCCCAAAACACCCTCGCGCGAGCCCTTGGCATCAGCCCGCGAAGCATCAACGAAATCGTTCTCGTCTACAGCAGTAACCAAGGACTACACCGAGTTAGCGGCTTAAGCATCAATGATGAACTTTCTGCTGCGAGACCCATTTTCAAAATTTGAGGATATGTGGGACTGACGTCTTTTCTTGAATGAATTTCTTCATTGGCTTCATCTCAGTGTATGTGCTGGTCTTCTTGGCGGCAGGGACGGCCTCGGGCCAAGAGGCGGTTTTGCTACAAAGGGCTGATCAGAAAACTGTGCCTGTTGTCGCCTACTTTCCCGAAGTCACAGCATGCCGAGGTGTCGCCATCATTTCTCCGGGTGCCGGCGGTTCTGAGAAAGGGTATAGATATCTGGGCGAGGCCATTTCATCCATGGGGTATCTGGCTGTTGTCGTTGGTCATCAAGAGAGCGGTCTTGGCGCTTTGCGAACCTACTCGCGAGGGAGTGGACTGCGCGAGGGTCTTTCGGAGTTGATAACAGACCCATCCGCTTATCGTGGAAGATTCTTGGACATTGCCGCCGCCAAGGCATGGGCGTTCACTAAATGTCGCGCACCGGAGTCGGTCTTGATCGGCCATTCAATGGGCGCGGCAACAACTATGATCGAGGCAGGCGCCCGGAACAAACTGGGTGTAAGAGGCATGGACTCCTTTGATGTTTACATCGCCCTGTCGCCGCAAGGGAGCGGATCAATTTTCCCCAACAATGCGTGGACTGGCATCAAGCGCCCGGTGCTTATGATTACGGGCACGCGGGACGACGAACTTGGAGGCGGGTCCTGGCAAACACGCACCGAGCCATTCCTGAACATGCCTGCTGGTTGCAAATGGCTTGCGGTCATCCACGGTGCGACGCACATGAACTTGGCTGGGCGTGGCATGTCCCAACAAACAGCGATACTCACGACTCAAGTCATTGGCGCCTTCCTCGACGGCGTCCAGCGAGGCGAGTGCAAGGCGCCAGCACCGCAAAATGGCATTGATATTCAGGCCAAGTGTTGTCCGTCCTGCAGGGTCTTAACAAAAGCTAATCCTAATTTGAATCTTACCGGCGCAGCGGATCAAAAGAAGTGAACGGACCCGCGAATCGCGCCCGCCCTCGGGCGTAGCCGACAGCCCCCCCTGGGAGGGCGCGCTCCCCGGGAGCAATAATCGAAGAGGCGTCCGCTGAAGAAAGACGTCAGTCCCACACATCCACATATTTTTGAAGGGATCTTGGTTTGCTGAATATGTGGCGTCTCATCTTCACAGAAAACTAGGATCGATCCGTTGCTTAAAATCACGATGAGTCGGGAGAAGTGATCCGCTCAAAATTGAACACCCCCAGTTGACTTTTTCACCCTTATGCCATACTCAGTATGGCATGAAAATGACCATGCACATTGACGAGGATTTGCTCGACCGGGTCGTGAAGCGTTTTGCGTGCGCCAGTAAGACAGAAGCTGTCGAAATGGCCCTCAAGGAAATGGACCGGAAAGCCCGGTTCAGAGACCTCGTGAAATCCGGACTCGGCTTCAGCCCTGAGGAGCTGAAAAATGCCGTCGATCCCGATTACGACATTCCCACCATGCGAGTAGCAGAGCCTTCTTCCGCCTACGGTTCCCGAAAAACAGCCAAGGCCAAAAAATGAACTCTCCCGTGTTGGTGGACAGCAATATTTACATCGGCCTCCTCCGCCGCGGCCTCGACCCCGCCGAAATCCTCGGCCACTGGATCGGCAACGGAGACCTTGCCACCTGCGGCATGGTCCGCCTAGAGGTCGAGCGAGGCCTGCGAGTCGAAAAAATCCACCACCGCATGGCCGCCTTTTTTGATGTCCTGATTAACATCCCTACCACCAATAAAATCTGGAAAGAGTCCGCCGCCCGCGCCTGGTCGCTTGACCGATCCGGTATAACACTCCCCTCGCAAGACATCCTCATCGCTACCTGCGCCCAAGAAATCGGTGCCGCCATTCTCACCGACGACAACCATTTCGAGATATTCCAAGAGTTCCAAATCCTCAAACCCTCCAAAGAATTTGCGGGTTGGTGAAAACATGCAGATGCAGCACGCAAAAATACTTTTTGGATCACCACGAGGGGTGAATTTTCCTCATCCCGAAAGGAACACGACACATTGTAAAGCCATATCGTTTGAAACCTGAAAAACAGAAACGAAGTTTTTAAAAAAACATCCCGACGAATATGTTGGAACTAGTTTTCAGGCAGCATTTTATTTTATTTTTGAATTGGATAGGTAGTCGACCCTTAAAAAGTAAAGACGCAAAACTTCAATACCAAACATTAACATATTTTTGCAAAACCCAGATTTGCTAAACCCGCAACATCCTCATCCGAAATTTGCATTACATTTTAACAATTGAGTTATTTGCTAAAAAAATGCCCAGGCGCGCGAGTGTCTCGGGCTTATTCCGGTACATATTCCGGTATCATGCAGACCGATACCATTCAAATCACCTC
>CAIWSO010000239.1 GCA_903915315.1 uncultured Spartobacteria bacterium
ACCCCCTCTTTGAGGGGCAGGGCCGACGGGGACGTCGGCGCTCCCGGGGGCGGTTTTTATTTGAAGGCTCCTTCAGGAAAGCTCGCCGTGGTATTTTGCGACGGCTTGCGCCCGCGAGTGGACATGGAGCAGGTCGGGAGAGCCTGCGAATCAACTGAGCGGGAGCGAACGAGGCAACCGTAGCGAAGCGCTGCACCAAGTAAACAGTGTAGCCTAGGGTGGGCAACCGAAGCGCAGCGCAGCAACGCGTCAACGCACGGAAGTCACGGAGGGAGAAAAGCTGGTGATTTCATTTCTGTTTATTTTATAAAACGATTTGTTGACATATTGTTTACTTTAAGAAACACTACTCCGATGTCTGAAGCAGCCAAAGCGATCGTCGGGGAGTGGTTGGAGCAGTATGACTTCCCGAAACTGGTGGTCCGCGATGTCGAGCATCCCGACATCTTGAATCTAACCGAAATCCTTGCTGTGGTGGGTCCTAGGCGCTCCGGCAAAACTTTTTTCTTTTTTCAGCTGATTCGCGAACTGACCGAGAGGCGAGGTGTAACAAGGGATCGGATTTTATTTGTCGATTTTGAGGATTACCGGATGTCGTATTTGGGCGAGGATCCAGCTGGCGAACTACTTTCAGCCTTTGAGCAACTGACAGGACATGCACCGGAGTATCTCTTTTTGGATGAGGTGCAGCAGTTGCCGAATTGGAGCCGAGTGGTCCGCACGCTGCACAATCGACGGGCCTTCAAAATCATCATTAGTGGCAGCAATTCGAAGTTGCTCAGTCGGGAGGTATCCACCGAGTTGCGCGGACGCTACCTAGAGGTGGCCATGTACCCGTTTTCCTTTTCCGAATTCCTCCGTTTCAGGGGGATCGAGGTGAATCAAAGTATGGTCCACACATCGGCAAAGGGCCGCATTATAGGGGCCTTTGAGGATTATTTGAGCAGGGGCGGATTTCCCGGTGTGGCGGCGTGTGATTCCGCGATGGAGCGACGGCGAATACTGCAGGGATATTACCAAACGACCTATTACAAGGACATCCTCGAGCGCTATGATATTCGCGCCAAGGAGACGCTATCTTCCATGATGCGAAATGCGGTGGATCAGGCCGGCGAAATGTTTTCCATATCCGCTTTCACAAAAACACTCTCACAGCGCGGCATCGATTGCAGCAAGCGTACGGTTGCGAATTACCTCGCCTATCTGGAGGAGGCATTTTTTGTGATCCTGACGGAAAAGTTCGCCTACTCGCAGCGGCAACGGACAGCGAATCAAGTGAAGTGCTATTTGTTCGACACAGGCTTTAAGCAACTGGCGGTGAATTTTTCGCCCAACAAAGGTAAGTTGCTCGAGAACCTCGTCGCCATCGAACTGAGACGGCGCGGAAAGGAGTTTTTTTACTACCGAAACCGGGGAGAATGCGACTTCATCGTTATGAACGGCGAGCGCCCAGAATCCGCGATTCAAGTGTGCTGGGAAATCAATGAAAAGAACCGCCAAAGGGAAGTGGGCGGATTGCGCGAGGCTATGAAGTCGCTGGGAGTCCAAGATGCCCTGATCTTGAGCCACGAAGGTGTAGCCGCAATCGATGAAATCTCACAAACACCCGTGTGGCGCTGGCTTTTGAGATTGGAGTGCGGGAGGGGAAAAGTTTTCAGGCGCGCTGCCGCGCGGGGAATGGATTGACCACCGAGGACACCGAGATCACAGAGGATACAGATCGTCGCTGGCATTCGCTTTGCGAATGGAGCGGGCTAAAAATCCCCCACCATACATGCAAGCATGCTCGTGTTCGGCTTTTTTACCCGCCTATCCTGACACGTCAGGAGTTTCAGCGCCGATCGGGGAAGCAAGACCAATGCGTGGCCAAGGTAGGGGCAGATCGCCGAGATGCCCCAAGATTCCGGAGCGTTGCGCGTTGACGGGGGCGGCTATGCCGCTCAAGTGGGTCGTTTCGGCGAAACGACCCTACCAGTTTTTTATTCCGGAAAAGATGGCGCACGGCGCGGAGATCGCGGAGGAGAGCGCGCCAACCCTACCATTTTTATCCTCCTCCCGTTGCTTCGTTTGATCTATGCTTGTCCCAGCAAGTTTTCCTGCTAG
>CAIWSO010000240.1 GCA_903915315.1 uncultured Spartobacteria bacterium
GGGGCGCAACGCATTGAATGCCACTATCACAATCCCCGCAGAAAAAGTCCAAGGAGCCATAGACTGTCCGCGTGTCGATTCTATTGAGTATCGAGATCAACTTTATTCTGCCGTTTGCGCGGTAGTGGACTTTCCTGTCGTCGCAACGCTCAAGGGAAATGTGTTTCTTGCGAATCAGGGCCATGTGCTTGTTCCTGAAACCAAGTTGACTAGGCCATCAAGCGAGTGGACTACGCCCATGCGCTATACTCTGGGACCCAGTTTAAGTGAGGCCACAAGTCGAGTGGTGGATGGTCTCGTCGCAACGAATTTGATGCCACCGGAGCCCAGCGCGACACCGCTAGTTAGTTCGCCATCGGGGTCCAATCTTGCGATGATTTCCGTGAAAGGAGGAACTTGGCCTGAAGATTCCGGGATTTCTCCGCAGAGTGTTGTTGCGTTTCAATTGGGTAAGTATGAGGTCACTTGTAGCGAGTGGCGGGAGGTGCAGTCCTGGGCTGTCTTGAATGGCTATACCGACTTGGATGGAATCGGTGATGGGGGCGGCGAGAATGGCCCCGTTGTGAATGTGAGTTGGTATGATGTGGTGAAGTGGTGCAACGCTAGAAGCGAGAAGGAGGGATTGATCCCCGTGTATCAACTATCCGGAGAGGAAATATATCGAACAGGGGAGAGTGTGCCGATATTGAATGCCCGTACGAGCGGCTATCGCTTGCCTACGGAGGCGGAGTGGGAGTGGGCGGCATCGGGGGGGCCGCAAACCCAAGGCTTCGTCTATAGCGGGAGTGATGATGTCGGCGCAGTCGCTTGGCATTCCCATAATTCTCCTAAAGGGCCTCAAGTTGTGGGGTTGAAATCCGCCAATGAACTTGGCATCCACGACATGAGTGGAAATGTTTACGAGTGGTGCTGGGATTTGTGCGACGAAGAAAATGCCCACCGCCGATTTCGAGGCGGAAGCTTTGTCAATATTCCGAATTATTGCACGGTGACTTTCCGGGAAAATCTGGGCTACCCGAGCAATCGGCTTAACTGCATTGGTTTTCGTCTTGCTCGTGGCGCTTGGAACTAGGTTTTCTGGGGTGTGTATGACCGCCGAGATGCATTTGAAGACGGAACTTTGACTAGGTCTGCACGGGTTTTCTATATGGTTTGTCGAAGCCCTGCAGCGTAGGCGGTGAAAACGAGTTGGATTTGATCTCGCGCGCGGCGAAATGCATTTTGGATTTCTTCTTCCGTTCCCGTCGCGTGGGAGGGGTCGTCGAAGCCCCAGTGGTAGCGGTGCACTTGCCCAGGGAACATCGGGCAGGCTTGATCGGCTTTGCCACAGACGGTGATGACGGTATCGATGTTCCTCTTCAGGAAATCGTTCATGTGTTTCGAGGTATGTGCGGAAATATCGATCCCGATTTCGGCAAGAACAGCGATGGCCTGGGGGTGAACATAGCCCACTGGATTGGAACCCGCGCTATGCACCGTAATGATATCTCCAGCTGCGGCGCGAAGGATGCCCTCGGCCATGTGACTGCGGCAGGAGTTTCCCGTGCAAAGGATGAGAATGGAGGGTTTCATCGGTGACTTTGAGGAGTGGCGTTCTGATACCAGTCTCGGGAACGCACGCAGGCCCTACAAACGGAAAGCATGACCGGAACTTCAACGAGAACGCCGACAACGGTGGCCAATGCGGCTGGAGAGGAGGGGCCGAAAAGTGTGATCGCAACGGCTACCGCCAATTCAAAGAAGTTGCTGGCTCCGATGAGCGCGCCCGGAGTCGCGACATCGTGCCGGATTTGGAACCGCTTCATGAGCGCGTAGGTGAGTCCAGAGTTGAAATACACTTGGATCAGGATTGGGACGGATAGCAACAGGACGGCAGTCCAATTTCGGA
>CAIWSO010000241.1 GCA_903915315.1 uncultured Spartobacteria bacterium
ACATGGTTCATGAACAACTCCGTGCCCGTAACGCAGCCAGTGGCGGGGAGGAAATGCTTCGCCTTCGCGCCTATGAGAAACTTCAGAATCTCGTATCCCGCGGAATGGTCAAAAAAACAGGGAAAAAATACAAGGGGCTTGCCTCACTCGCAAAAGCCCTCACCCCTGACCCCGTTCACGTTCCCGCAGGGAAATAACGCCTCCTCCTCCCGGAGCTCCCCCTCAAAATTCATCCCTCTTTGGTTGAGGGATTTGTTTTTAAAACCTCAGTCTTCCAAAATCCTTTGGGATCAATCAACGGTTCAGTGGCTAAGCGTTTTACGCCCCAGAATCGGCTCCGCTTTTTGTTTGCTTTAGGATTTTCTCATTCCAATCCACACGGGGTTCGAGATGCACTTTCCTCGCGGTCCTCACAACCGCATCGCGACTGCAAAAAGAGAAGAACCCTCCATAAAATTTAGGAGGGCTCAAACTCTGTTCCTACCGTAATTGACCGAAAAATATCGGCAATTACTCGGTAATGATATCCTTGTAGGTCTTGCCTGATGGAATCATTGGCAACACGTGCTCAGTGAATGGCACCATGACGTCGAGAAGATAGGCTTCTTTCGAATCAAGCATGCGCTTCATTGCGGCTGGCAGATCTTTTTTATGGAGAACCCGTTCGCAAGGGACGCCGAAGCCTTTGGCGATGTCAACGTAGTTTGGGTAAACGCGCTCGAGATCCTTCGGATCGCCGAGGAAGGTATGCCCACGGTTGCCGCCGTGGAAGCGATCTTCCCATTGAACAACCATGCCAAGGTGTTGGTTATTGAGAATAATCGCCTTGGCTGCAATGCCCTCGATATGAGCCGTGGCCAACTCTTGGACATTCATCAAAAAGGATCCGTCCCCATCGATGTCAACGACCTGCTTGTGAGGCGCGCCGACCTTGGCTCCCATTGCGGAAGGATAACCGAAGCCCATGGAACCGAGACCTGCGGATGTGATGAATGTGCGTGGTTTGTCAAAATTGTAAAATTGACCAGCCCACATTTGGTGTTGGCCCACGCCTGTGGTGATGATCGCTTCGCCCTTGGTCATCTCGCACAAGAGTCGGATGACGTGTTGGGGCTGAATGACATCGTCCGTGTCCTTGAAGGAGAGCGGGTGCTTGGCCTTCCACTCGTTGATCTGCTTATACCAGGCTGGGAGACGGTTGAAATTTTTCGTCGTCCGCTTGTAGCCAGCTTGGTCGAGAAGCTTGTTGAGACGGCTCAACGCATACTTGATATCGCTCAAGATCGGAAGGCGCACCGATTTGTTTTTGTTGATCTCGGAGTTGTCGATGTCGATGTGAACGATCGTTCCATGCTCACAAAATTTCTCGACTTTGCCAGTCACGCGATCGTCGAAACGAACACCGATCGCAAGAAGGAGGTCGGCTTCGTTCACGGCATTGTTCGCGTAAACGGTGCCGTGCATTCCGAGCCATTTGAGGGACAACGCGTGGGACTCAGGGAAGCAACCGATGCCCATGAGCGTAGTGGCCACTGGGATTTGTGTGCGCTCGGCAAATTCCAACAGCTCTGCCGAAGCCTCGCCGGACATCACTCCGCCGCCACAATAAATCATCGGGGCTTTGGCTTGCTTGATCATGCCGATCATCTCGTTGAGCGCGACGTCGTCCGCCTTGCGCTCGGGCTTGTAGCCGCGAAGGTTGATTGTTTTTGGGAAAATCGGCTGCGTCGTCTGATTCTGGATATTCTTGGGGATATCGATCAGCACAGGACCCGGACGCCCCGAACCGGCGATGTAAAAGGCTTCTTTAACGATACGGGGAAGCTCGTTGATGTCCCAAACGAGGTAGCTGTGCTTTACCATCGGAAGGGTCATTCCAAAAACGTCTGTTTCCTGGAATGCGCCTCGCCCAATCATTTCCTGTGGAACCTGACCCGTGATGGCCACGAGAGGGATCGAGTCCATGAAGGCATCGGCGATGCCGGTGACGAGATTCGTCGCACCGGGGCCAGAAGTGGCCATGCAAACACCAACACGACCGGTCACACGGGCGTAGCCCTCCGCCGCAAAGATGCCGCCTTGCTCATGACGAGGCAGGATTGTGCGGATCTTTTTGGTTTTGGTGAGAGCCTGATGGATCGGCATCGAGCAACCGCCGGGATAAGCGAAAATGACGTCCACGCCCTCACGTTCGAGGCATTCGACAAGGATTTCCGCTCCGTTCATGACTTTGCCCCGTTCGGGTGCAGTGGCGGACTTCGATGTGGCGGATTTTTTGGTCTTCATAAGGCGATGGAAAATAGTTGATCACGTTAAAATAGCGTAGAGCATTTTGGCGAGTCCAAAATAACACGAGAGAGTGCATATATCGGCGATCGCCAAAGTCAGCGGGCCTGCAGCAATTTTGGGATCGAGCTTAAGGACGCGGGAAATCGCCGGGATGAGCACACCGAGAAGGCACGCCGAAATCGTGGATAAAAAAACACTGCCCCCGATCGATAGGGCCGCGAGCCAGTCGTGCTTCCACGTGTATACGATCATTCCAACAAGCCCTCCGCACGCCCCACCAAGCAGTACCGATGTCACAAACTCCTTCCGCACGGCCCCGATCATCCAAAGCAGCGTGGGCTTGCTTTTATGCATGGCCTGCAAGGTGACGGCGATCGACTGGGCACTCACGCTCTCGCCGAGACCGAGCACCAGCGTGAGAAAAAAGGCGAGGAGGATTTGTTTTTCGAGCGTTTCAGAAAAAGCCCCTGCGAGCAGGGCGCAAGCTGTTCCTCCAAGAATGGTCGAAAGAAGCCAGGGAAAGCGAAGAACAAAGGCCCTACTCGAAGAGGCGCTCCGGATCTCGCTGGATCTCACACCCAGCGTTTGAAAAAGATCATCCATTCTCTCGTGCTCGGCGAAGTCGAGGACCTCTTCCGTGAAGACCCCCACATCGAGCACTCCACGAATGCGTCGCCTCTCATCCACCACCGGGAAAGCGAGGAATTTGTGGAGCACGAAAAGTTCACAGGCCTCGAGAAGAGATGCCTTGGTCGGAATCGCCACCACGCGCCGGATCATGCAATCGCGAAGCGGCATCTCGAGCGGTTCCGTGAGCAAACGCCGTGTCGGCAGCACACCCTCCAGAACACCATCCTCGCCGGTCACATAGAAATAAATGATTTTTTCCCTTACCCCCTGCTTCCTGATCAGGTCCAGTGCCTCACCGATATGGAGGCTGGAATCAAGCACCGGAAAATCCATGGAACAGAATTCCAGAACCGGTCGCTGCATCTCTAATGAAGGAAGCATGAATGTGCCATACCCGAGAATAACGAACCTGACAACCGACGAGCGCGATTTTTCCTAATCCCGCGAGTCACTTTCGTTGATGGTAGTCAAAATCAAAACCCAGAAACACTGGATCAGGACAGCAACTGGCAACTGAAGCAATGGAGGCATCGAATACACCAAGCTCACCCCCGGCAACCACACGCACCATACCGCAATCTGCGTCGGTATTATTTTTTCATTTAAAAAATCCCAAGAGAAAATCGTCGCAACGGCTGATGTTTGAAATCGCTCTTTCTGCCATGCGAGATAGGCGACCACTAGGGGATTCACGATGAGCGGGCTAAAAATTAACAGATCAACCGCCACCTTGATTAAAACTACGTCCCAGGTGTTACCAACGCCAAACCATCCGCCTTGGAGACGATAAAAACAATCCACCACAACTCCGAGCACGGCCCAGAGGGGCGCCATGGAAACGACCCGCCAAAGATTGTCCATCCCAATCCGCCCTTTTTGAAAAAAAACGATACGCAGAACTTCCGGAAGCAGTGTTCCAGAGAAAATATAGCTCACGACTGCAAATGCATATCCCATCTGACTACGAACAGTTCCGACCTTGGCCAAAAAATCCCGAGTGCCATCGTGAAAAAGATAAAGAGCGATAAAGCAGGCCATCACCGACTGTAGGAGGAGGCCCGGAAGGATATTCGTGCGGGCGGCTTGCAAGCCCCTCACAAAAGCAGATCGAAAGGTCAATTCCCCTGCCCTTCCAAAAAGATAACTCCAGTCCGGCGACGCGCGTGTAGTCCCCCAGGCAGATTGACTTTAGCGGGCGCCTTCGAACCATCCAAAAGCGAAAGAACGCGGCGGGTCTCCACTAATCCTGCATCAACCACACCCGACTCGCGCAACCATCGGAGAACAACGCGAGAGCGAAGCGCTGGATGCATAGCACGAAGTTCCTTGCAGGATAGTTGCCTCGTAACAGCAGGCACAAGCGAGGCCATCCACTCCTCCTCCTCCCTTAAAATATCGGCTGCTCGCAAAATCGCCTGACGAAACGACGACCCCACGGCGGACTCCATCGCCGGAAGAACCTGCAGGCGGATTTTATTGCGGGTGTAAGTGGTCTCCTTGTTCGACGAATCCTCGCGAAAGGCGACGCGATGGGCTTTTTGGTAAGTGGAAATCTCTGCCCGTGTCACCCCAAGAAGAGGTCTGTGGATTTTCAACCGACCTAAGCTGGAAACCGGCTTCATGCCTCCCAATCCAGCGGCACCGCTCCCGCGAAGAAAATTAAAAAGACACGTTTCCACCTGATCGTCGGCATGGTGGGCCAGCAGAATCGATGTGCAACGATGCAGGCCTGCGCACTCTGCAAAAAAGGCACGCCTCAAATCGCGCGCGGCGAGTTCGACCGATTTTTTTTCCGCTTGGGCATAATCTGCGGTTCGTGCGCGGGCTTGCTCGATCTCCAATCCCATACGATCAGATGTTCGCTTGACCAAGCGCGAATCGAGCTTGGAACTTGCCCCGCGAAGCCCGTGATCCAAGTGACAGACGACCATTTTTTGGAAACCCAACGCATGCAGGGCATGCAGAAGGACCATCGAATCGCGACCGCCGGATACGCCAACAAGGATTTTTTTTCGCTTGGAAAGCCCCCCCATGGCGGCTTCCAAAGCGACTAGCAAGGGATCAAGCGACTTACTTGGAGATTTTTTCGGCACCGAAATACGAGTGAAGTGCCGGAGGCAGGTTGACCGAGCCATCAGGCTGCTGGCCGCTCTCGAGGATCGCCACGTAGAGGCGGGCTAGAGCCGTTCCAGAACCATTAAGGGTATGGCAGAATCGGTTTTTCCCATCCTCCGCCTTGTAACGAAGATTCATGCGGCGGGATTGAAAATCCTCGAAGTTCGTGCAACTCGAAACCTCCAAATACGCATTCTGCCCGGCAGCCCAGACCTCGATGTCGTAGGTTTTGGCGGCTCCAAATCCCATGTCGCCCGTACAAAGCTCGATGACACGGTAATGTAGGCCGAGAATCTGGAGAACCCTTTCGGCATTCTGAGTCAGGGATTCGAGTTCGGCACGTGAGTCGTCCGGGGCACAGATTTTCACCAACTCGACTTTGTCGAATTGGTGCATGCGGATGAGGCCGCGCGTTTCGCGCCCGGCTGATCCCGCCTCACGACGGAAGCAGGGTGTGTAGGCAGCATATTTGATTGGGAACTGGGCCATCGAGACAATCTCCTCACGATGGAGATTCGTCACCGGCACCTCGGCCGTCGGAACAAGGAATAGTCCGCCGCCATCGACTCCATACATATCTTCCTCAAATTTTGGCAACTGACCGGTCCCAACCATGCATTCCCGCTTCACGAGGAACGGCGGGCTTACTTCGGTGTAGCCGTGCTCGCGCGTATGAAGATCGAGAAGGAAATTTAAAATGGC
>CAIWSO010000242.1 GCA_903915315.1 uncultured Spartobacteria bacterium
CGGATTCTCAAACGATCTCGAGATAATAGGATGGTTGTTTTCCGTTAATGCCACGCTCCCTACCGAGCTTGAGCATTCGATAGTCAGAGTCCTCATGGTTTGATCGTGATCCGACGGCCTTCACCTTCGATGGTGAAATGAAGTTGAATGGTGTCGGAGGGGAGTTCCTGTTCGAAGCGCTCGCCCCATTCGATAGCTGCGACGATAGGCTCTGCGAGATAATCGTCCAAACCGAGGTTGGCGATTTCTGAAGCGGATTGAAGACGGTAGAGGTCCATGTGGACTAGTGGCCAGCGGCCCTTCGGATACTCGTGTACGAGGGCAAAGGTGGGGCTGGAAACTTGGGTCGGTTCGCACCCTAAACCTTCGGCGAGTCCGCGAACGAAGACGGTTTTTCCTGCTCCTAATGGTCCAGTTAAGCTCATGGTGATTGGGTTCCCGAGGGCGGAGCCGATATCCACCCCTGCGCGATGGGTGTCCTGCTCGGTTGCACAAAAAAGCCCTTCGATGGGGATGACTTTGTTGATTTGCAGGATGGACATAGATCGACCAATCTAGTGTCTCGCAATCCGTGATGACAATACCTTCCCACTCTCCATTTGCTCGTGTTGGGAGCCTTTGGTTTATCCTACTGGCTCTTGCTTTGCTTATCGGATGCGACTCGCCCTCTTCAACAATCCAAGAAATCAAACGTAATCTGGATACATTCAAGTCGTCTCCGAATCTTAAGACGAAGGAAGCGGTGGAAAAATCCTTCGCGAAGATGGAGGTTCAGATTCAGGATTTGGAAGCTAAGAATGACATCGTTCAGTATGACCTTTTTCGCCGTCAAGCCTTCACCCTCCGCTATGATTTCCACTCCACTCTCTTGGAGATTGCCAAATGGAATACTGAGGAATCCGAACGACGTGCCGCTGCACAAGCGGCGATTACAATGCCGTCGCCAGAAGCGAGTCCGTCCGTTACGCCAGCAATAGAGACCCACAAAGAGTGAGGAGCTTTTGCCTTATGGGCATGGCACGTTCAGCAAAACGGCGTTGCAGTCTTTCGTATTCCGCGCGTCCGCTTGTTGTCTCAATGGGAACAGCCTCGTAACCATAGGCAGATAGGTCGTAGGGACTCGCTTGCATATCAAGCACTCGGATATCTCTGGCTAACTCAAAGGCATCCGCCATGAGTTCGGAGGGACACCACGGAGCTAGCTTGAATGCCCATTTGTAGAGATCCATATTGGCGTGAAGGCAGCCCGGTTGGTCAAGGTCGGGAGAAGTTTCGCGGACGGGTTGAAGGCGATTGAGAGGACGTGCGGGAGGAGTAAAAAATCGGAAGGCATCATAATGCGAACACCGCACGGGTAGGGCATCGACGACCGCTGCAATTTCCTGCGGGTTCAATCTCATGGGCAGGTCCTCGTATCGATTCTCCTCCGTTTTATAAACCATCGCCCATTCATGAATCCCATGGCATCCGAAAAAGGGAGATCGGTTCGCTGTCAGCGTGAGGAAACGTTGGAGCCATTCCACAAAGGTTCGGCGGTTTTCTCGAAGCGGTTCCGCAGTGACTCCGAGTGGTGTATTTATGTAGCCGCTAAACCCGAGGTAGGAATCGGCATCTTCCAGCGCGAAGCCAAGTCCGGGATGCCAACGACGGAGGAGGGATGGACGGTTCGGATAATACTCAAAAAGAAAATCATCCACCGGATGGCGTTCGCCACGCGACATACGAGCCAATCTGGGAGCACACCAAGGGTCGACGCGAGCCTCATGCGCCAGCATCAAAGGCTTCCACTCCCGCTCGGATAGAATATTCACGCAGCGTGTTAAATTGCGTGTTTCAAATCCCCCTTAGGCTACGGAGAGCCGCTTTGCCAAAAGTGTGGAAAGGTGAGCGCGAACAACTGTGTCCTCAATCCTCTCAAGAAGAGAATTGAAAAAGCCGTTCACGACGAGGCGGCGAGCTTTATCGCGGGGAATGCCGCGCGCCTGCATGTAGAATAGCTCATCTTCGCTCACTGGGCCGTTGGTGGCGCCATGGGTGCAGCGGACTTCGTCATTCAAGATTTCCAAGCCTGGCATGGAGTTCGGGTCGGCATCATCACTCAGGATGAGATTCCGTACCTTTTGATAGGCGTCTGTGCCTTGGGCGCCTGGTTCAACTTTTATGAGGCCTGCAAAAATCGTGCGTGAGCGGTCGTCGAGGGCATTAAGATAGAGCAGATCACTTGTTGCATGTGGAGCGATGTGGTCTTGGAGCGTGCGTTGGTCGATCTCGCGTGTGCCTTCAACGGGGTTGATCGAATACATCTCGCTGCGTGAGCCTTCACCAATGAGTCGGCTGAGACTCTCTCCGCGAACGAATCCTCCGCCGAAGTTCGCAATGAGCGCGGTACACTTGGCGTTCGCATCCACGTTGGTCGAGTTGATGTGGAAAGCGGTTGTGGTTGTGGACCAATCTTGAACGGCGATGTAGGTGAGCCGTGATCCTTTTTCCAAGTGGAGGTCGTTCACCCCACAAGCCAAGGCGGTAAGCTTGTCGGCGGACTTGAAGTAGTCCAAGACTGTGACGCTGCTGTTCTCACCACAAACGATAAGCGTGTGCGGAAAAATGGAGGCGTTGTTTCCTTCGGCCCAATGGAAAATCTCGATAGGCAGAGTCACCGAGGTATTCGCTGGCACGTACAGAAAGGCACCAGTAGACACTCGCGCCTTGTGCAAGGCCGTGAACTTGCTCGAACCCAGTGCGGCTGGTTGGGCCATGAAATATTTGCGAAAAAGGTCTGAGTGGTTGGCTGCAGCGGATTCCAGGGATTCAAAAATCACGCCTTCCGGGAGCGATTGAGCTGATTTGTGGAGAAGAGCGTTGTTGCCAAAAACCATCTTTGCGGAAAACTCGCCAAGCCCTGTCGAGGAATTGATCAGCCGGCCTTCAGCGGATACGGGAGCCGCGTCCACGAACGTGGATAGTTCAAGGGGCTTGAGATTCGCAAAGCGCCAGGCTTCGTGACGACGAGTTGGGCTAGGGGACTGCTCGTA
>CAIWSO010000243.1 GCA_903915315.1 uncultured Spartobacteria bacterium
GCCACCGAGGAGGAGGCTGTTCTTGAAACCCTCGCCTTGGCTGCCAGCCATTCCACGGAGGCGGATTACGCCGCTTGGTTGGAGCGCAATTCGGTTCCTGCTGAGACTTGATGTCGCAGAGGATTTCTCAACTTTGAAGGCTTTTGGCGTTTGCGCTGATATTCTGCTGCCCCCTTACAGATCGAAGCGATATGGCGTCGGCGGTCTCTTTGGCAAAGTCATCAAGGTCACTCGCGTCCGCGTGAGTGGGTAGAATTCACTTGTCAGTCCTCACCACAAACTCAAAGCTACGCGTTCCAATTTTATGCCAAATACAATACTTGTCGGTGCCCAGTGGGGTGACGAAGGAAAAGGAAAGATTATCGATTTTCTCACGGATGAGGCCGACATCGTCGTTCGCAGCCAGGGGGGTAACAATGCTGGACACACGATTGTGATCGGTGGGGAGAAATACGTTCTCCATCTCATTCCTTCGGGTATCCTGCGCCGCTCAAAAACGTGCGTCATTGGCAACGGAGTTGTGCTCGATCCGGTCTCGCTTGTCGGAGAAATCGACGGGCTCTTGGCGCGGGGAGTTAAGGTGGGAAAAAACCTGCTCATCAGCGATGCGGCCCATCTCGTTTTGCCTTACCACCGCTCGCTTGACGAATTGCGCGAGGTTCAAAAAGGCAGTAAAAAAATCGGCACCACCAAACGCGGTATCGGTCCCGCCTACGCCGACAAAGCCTCGCGGACCGGTCTTCGTATGAGTGACCTCATGCGTCCGGACGTTTTTACGGCCAAGCTCACTCAGCGTATCAAGGAGAACAACGCCATTCTCAAAAGTCACGGACTGGCCCCGCTCAATGGCAAAAAAATCCTCCAAGACTACCTGGCTGCGGGCGAGAAGCTTCGTCCTTTTGTCACCAATACCGTCATTTTCCTCCATCGCGCATTGGAGCTGAAGCAAAGCATGCTCTTCGAGGGAGCGCAGGGAACCTTTCTCGACATCGACCACGGCACATATCCGTTTGTGACGAGCTCGAACACCACGGCTGGGGGAGCCTCCACAGGGAGTGGTGTTCCCCCTCACCGCATCGACTCCGTTCTTGGAGTGATGAAAGCCTACACCACCCGTGTGGGTGAAGGGCCCTTTGCCACTGAGGATGAAGGTCTGAGTGACAGACTTCACGCGATGGGTCGTGAATACGGAGCCACCACAGGTCGCGCTCGCCGTTGCGGATGGTTCGATGCTGTGTCGACCCGCTACTCGACGATGGTCAATGGCATCGACAAAATCGCCATCACAAACCTCGATGGACTCGATGGCGTGGAAACTATTCGCATCTGTGTCGCTTACCGACTTGATGGCAAGGTGCTTGATTTTCCGCCGACTGATAGTGACGACCTCGCGCGCTGCGAGCCGGTTTACATCGAAATGCCGGGTTGGTTGAAGGGGACGGAAAAAGCCCGCAAATTCTCCGAGCTTCCACCTAAGGCTCGTGCCTATGTCAAAAAAATCTCAGAACTCACGGGCGCGAAACTTTCGATCGTGAGCATCGGGCCAGGCCGCGCTCAAACGATCCAACTTTGATGGTGAGCGGAACCCCCAAGCACGTGGCTGTCATCATGGATGGCAATGGACGCTGGGCTCAGCAGCGAGGGCTGCCCCGCCTAGCCGGCCACGAGGCTGGGTCTAAGGCGATTGAGCGCTGCGTTCAGGCCTGTCTCGATACGGGGGTGGAATATCTCACGCTCTACGCATTTTCGTCCGAGAACTGGAAGCGTCCCGCCCTAGAGGTGAACGGGCTCATGCTTTTGCTGGAAAAATTTCTCAATCAAAAGCGGGATGAGATGGTGCGGGAGGGTATTCGCTTGCACCACATCGGTCGTCGTAAGGAACTCCCCTCCGTTTGCCAACGCAAGCTGCAGGAGGTGATGGCGGCGACGGCCTCGAATACCCGACTTCATCTCGTGCTAGCCATCAACTATAGCGGTCGCACCGAAATCATTGATGCCGTCAAATCCCTCTCCCACGATGTTTCTGTGGGTTTGGTTCGTGAGGATGACATCACCCCTGAGCTTTTCGATTCCCGACTGGATACCGCCGGGATTCCCGATCCCGACCTCCTCATCCGGACCTCTGGAGAAATGCGGATATCCAATTTTCTCCTCTGGCAACTGAGCTATACAGAGATCCATGTGACCAAAAAATTCTGGCCGGAATTCGAGAAGGCGGATTTTTTGGCGGCTCTGGAAGATTTTCAATCGCGTTCTCGACGGTATGGAGGAGTGTGAGTTTGTTATGTCCGCGTCAGCATTGAGCTCAGCTTCCATCACAAATATTGCGGCCTATCACTTCGCCGAACTGACTGATCTCAAGTCTCTCCGGCAGCGTCTTCTCGGTCTCTGCAAGGCGTGGGGACTCAAGGGCACGATTCTTATCAGTACGGAGGGGGTTAATCTCTTTATTGCGGGGGGCGCGAGTGAAATAGACCTCTTGCTAGCGGAGTTGAGGGGCATTCCGGGATTGCAGGGCCTCAGTGTCAAAACCAGCGAAAGCGATCACCAGCCGTTCTCGCGAATGCTCGTGAGGATCAAAAAAGAAATCATCGCCTTTGGGGTGGATGGAATCAATCCCGCCCGGCGCACGTCTCCGAAACTCCCTGCCGCCACGCTCAAGCAATGGCTCGATGAGGGGCGCCGCATCACACTTCTGGATACGCGGAACGACTATGAGATCAAACTGGGAACCTTTCGCGGTGCGCTGCCGGCGGGCATTGATCACTTTCGAGATTTTCCCCAAGCGGTAGAACGCCTTCCGGAATCACTCAAG
Organism: uncultured Spartobacteria bacterium; assembly: GCA_903915315.1. GTDB lineage: Bacteria > Verrucomicrobiota > Verrucomicrobiia > Chthoniobacterales > Terrimicrobiaceae > UBA967. The sequence goes on from CAIWSO010000243.1 coordinate 2,816, forward strand.
GACGAGCCTGTCGTGATGTTTTGCACCGGCGGCATCCGCTGTGAAAAAGCTGGCCCCTACATGGAGCGAGAGGGTTTCCGGCAGATCTACCAACTCGATGGCGGCATCTTGAAGTATTTTGAGGAATGCGGAGGCGCTCACTATGATGGGGAGTGCTTTGTTTTTGATCAACGCGTGGGGGTCGATCCCGCTCTCCGCGAGACCGACACGATGCAGTGCTTTCAATGCCTGAGCCCTCTGTCGGAGTCCGAGCAGGCTGATGAGCGCTATGTACCAGGAAAATCCTGCCCCTATTGCTTCCAAACGCGCGCGGAGCAGATGGCCTCACGCATTGAGAGTCGGGAAGCGGCCATCCGTGAAGCGTCAACTCCCCTTCCCGGTAGCACAGCCTACGATAATTTTCGCCCACTGACGATCCCTTTGGGTCAGGATGGTCGCACCATAAAAGAAGCCCTTAGTGCCATATTTCCTCACTCCGCTGAGGAAGATTGGACTGCCATTTTTCAAAACAAGCAGCTTCTCGGGCACAACAAAAGCCCCGTGGATCCAGGGCAAATCGTCCGCTCCGGTGAGCGCTACTTTCGCAAGCTACCGTCCATCATCGAACCGGAGGTGAATCCCTCTATTCGACTTCTGCACGAGGATGAAGCCATCATCGTCATTAACAAGCCGGCTCCGCTACCCGTGCATCCTAGCGGTCGCTACAATCTCAATACGCTCCAATCCCTGCTACAAAAAGTTTACTATCCACAAAAACCGCGTCCCGCTCATCGATTGGATGCGAACACGACAGGCATCGTGGTTTTTTCGCGAACGAGACATTTTGCAAAATTCCTCCAACCTCAATTCGAGCGTGGCGAGGTCGAAAAAACCTATCTCGCTCGCGTGCTCGGGAACCCTACGGAAACCCAGTTCTTCTGTGATGCCCCGATTGGCGCTTCGCCTGTAGAGGCGGGAGGACGGACCGTCGACCCAGTCCAAGGTATGCCTTCCCGTACGGAATTCCGAGTGCGCGAACATCTCGCGGATGGCACCACTCTCTTAGAAGCCATGCCCCAAACGGGCCGGACCAATCAAATAAGGGTTCACCTCTGGCATATGGGGATGCC
>CAIWSO010000244.1 GCA_903915315.1 uncultured Spartobacteria bacterium
CTTGCCCTCCAAACCCACGATCATCGCTGTCGATATCGCGAGTATTCAAAAAATGCTATGAGCGAAATCCACATCAACAGTCTCCGAGTGAAAACCCAAATCGGTGTTCCTGACGAGGAGCGTGCCAACTGGCAGGAATTGGAGATCGATCTCGTCATCACTCCCATTAAAGATTTCGTAGAAATGCAGGACGTCATTGCGGATACGATCGACTATGCCGCCGTCTGCCTGAGAGTGGCGGAAATCGCGGCAGATCGCCCACGCCTTCTCATTGAAACGCTGGCTTCAGAAATCGCGAAAGCCATGGTTAACGAGTTCCACGCGAGAAGGGCATCTATCGAGTTAAGGAAATTTATTCTTCCGCAAACTCGGCACGTCGCAGTCCGATATTCCTGCGTTAGAGATTAAAGGAAGCCCCGCGGATTTTCGCCCAGGCTTCTAATGCTGTCATCGAACTGAAATCCGAGAAAAGCTGCAGCAATCCCTGATGATCCTTCGCCGTGCGCCGAAGGAGGGGTGCATCCGCCCCAACAAGCCACTCGCAAGCCTTCAGAACTCGCCCGCTCGGATACGGACCCCGTCGTGCCGCCGACTCATGCCGCGCCAATTCCAAAGGCATCGAGGGAAGAAGCGCGTTGATCATCAAATCCCCTGCACGGTCAGCTCCGACAAGCGCCATCGAACGCCCCAACTTTGCCGCCCTCAGATTCCAATGGTGGCTCCAATAAGGATGACTCAACGTTTCAAAGAAACGCAAAAAACCATTACTTCCCTCATTGCGAATGGCGACCTGAAGGTCATTGAAATCACGGGCAAGTGCAAAAAGGGCCCCCAAGCGACGGTGAGGGTGGTTCGAGGGTCGGAGTCCCGACATTTTCCAAATGGAAGATGGAAGAACCAAACGCGAGAGTGCATCGCGCACCGTCCACCAATGGTCCCAAAGCGGCTTGAGATAGCGACGGGTGATTTCATCGGCATCATCGAAACTCCGAGGCTCCAAAAAACCAGCCACACCGAAAAGAAGAGCTTCCCCGACCGAGGAACCCGCATCACGCAAACCGATTCTTTGTGCGGCCAGAAGAAAAGGGGTGCTGTTGTTTTTATATCCCAATCCGCTCGCAAGCGTATAAAAAAGAGCCCTCTCGGGCCCATGCAACGCGGAGGCGGACTCAAAGGCCGAGTGCTTCGCCCGAAGTCGGAACTCAGCCGCCTCATCGATCATAACCCTCGCCGACTTCAAGTCCACTGGCTGAAATATGCTCGGGGAACTCGAAACACCAACCCCCTCGATCTCTAGGCGCGCCTGAGCAACCTCACGGTGATCGACTGTTCTGGCAAAAGCAGTCTCCACGGGATGGGATACGAACAACTGCAACTGAACAGAGGCGAAGGCCGGATTTGTTGCATGGCCGTGACGCTCCCAATCGCGAGCATCCCAATCCACCTCGAGATCGCCGATTTTTTCACCCCCTTTTTCGAAACGAAAAAGCACTCCCTTGAAATCAGGTCCAGACTCACGATTCCACTCTCCGAAATGAACGACCTCCACCATCTCGCCTCGAGTCGTTCTCCAACGGGATCCATAGGCCCCACTGAAGAGCCTTGCCTGAACTTCGATCTCGCTCAGATTGGCTGGTGGTGATTCCTGCAAATGTGACGACTGCCTTGCTGATGCATAGTCCAATCTGGCCATCATTGGGGCGATGTCTGGGCTGAATTCCCCTCGTTCACTTGAGGCGTTGGCTTAGGTATCAACCGACTTGCTTTTTCCATCTCCAACGAGAGTCGAGTACCAATGGCAGGGCTTTGAGTCAGACTTGAAGCGGTTCGAAATGAATTCAGGGCCATAGCTGCTTCTCCGGCATCCAACTGAGCCGCACCAAGGGCCTCCAAGAACATCGGGTCGCGGGTTTCTTTTGCGGATTTGTTGATGGAAAAAATAGCATTCAGCACATTCGATTTGGCATTGCGTGTGACGCTCCGAAACGTTCGCCAGTTATTAGCGGGACGATTGCGGGGGTCGTAAAACGCATTCCATGCAGAATAGGGGCGATAAAGAGGATCTCCGATAACGACACCCGCCCACGAAACAACCCGTTGTGACATCCATGCACTTTCCGCAAGAGTCAGACCGGTCATCAGACGATCTTGGAAGATGCTGAAATTTGCGGTGAATGACAGATACGGCTCATACACATTACCCAGAGTGGCTGCCGCACCCCTAGCAATCAGTGGGCCACACCAATTCTGCGTCTCACTTCGAAGGGTGTTCGCACTGTAGGAATGAAGATGGACGGCAACAGCCCCAGGCTTGAACTGGAATCCTTCATTCGCAAAGGGACCGTTGATTTCGCCTGCATACCACCCATAATAAATCGCTGCATCGGTAATCGGAAAACCTGAAGAAAACGTCTCCGGATTGTCGTCGAAAATAGTTGGCACCCCCTGTCGCCGAAGATCAAATACCAAGCGCCGCATCCACACATCCCCCTCCACATAGGATTCGTTCGCTGAACCATTCGTGATACCGCGCGCATCAATGTAAGCCCAGCCCCACAGCCCCTCTTTCTCGACCTCCAACGAATCATCAATCATGCGGCGAACCATCGACGGAGTCGGCCCATCAAGACGCGCCGGCAATAGCAAGCCAGAGAAACCCGGCTCATCAAGAATTTGAGTGAATCGCCCGAAATACGGATTCACAATCGCACCGGATGGAGTGAAATCCGTTAGCCCTATTGATGCCAACTCGCTGTCCACGGAAGCATCATTTCTCTTTGCCATGAGAGGATTCAGAAGCCCCACCGAAGGAGCAAAAACGGTCAAGGAATCATGCGCGATCTTGAGCGGAACCCCGCGAATGATCGCCAAATAACGGATCGAGGACGAAGTGACTTCATTTCCATCGTCGGGATTCATTTTCCACCATCCGGAGGAAATCATCTTTTTTCGAAAAGGATCGGCGATGGTGCGAATGAAATCGACGCGCGGGATTTCTTCCTTCGTTGAACAATCCAGCCCCAAAACATGCCCCTGAGCAATTCCCCGCCTCGCTGCATAATAGGTGGCCAACTCAGCCGAATCGGGATCGTTGATATTGTAGACAACAACAGTGGCTGCTGCTGCACGGTCTTGGGCATGGGCAATCGGCAAGCAACCGAAAACCAAAACAATCCCAAGAAATTTAGAAATCCAAACGCAGCCCATCATAGGTCAACCTGATGTCAGCCGGCAGATCGGCCTCGGTCTCCTCGTGCCCCAACTCATGGCACATGTGTATAAAATAGGTTCTCCGAGCCCTGATCCGGCGCGCCACCTCGATGGCTGCGCCAACGGTGAGGTGCGATTGATGGGAGTGGTGACGCAGGGCATCAATGACGAGGACTTCGACATCCATTGCGGCACTTACGGCGTCGGGAGGCACCGCTTGGCAGTCGGTAAAATAAGCGAGCATGCGACGACCGTTTTTTTCAAAAACAAATCCATTCGTGACCATGCTGGCGTGTGGCAATTCAACAGGAATGATATCGAGTCCGCCAAGTTGGAAGGGCCCATTAAGAACAATCGGATCCGGGCGAACGTAATTCGGGTAACGGGCGGATCCATCGAACGCATACTGAAAGACGCGGGCCAAGTCGCCAAGCGTGCGTGCCGAACCATAAATCGGAATGCTTTTATTCTCCAACTCACAAAAGCGGCGCAGGTCATCAAATCCCAAAATGTGGTCGACATGCGAATGCGTGTAGAGCACGGCA
>CAIWSO010000245.1 GCA_903915315.1 uncultured Spartobacteria bacterium
GATTCGGTTTATGCATGGCAACTGGATGCGAATCAAAGAAAAGAAGGTCAATTTAGCGCGCTTCCGCCAATTCACTTTAAGGGTGTTACTATGCCTGAGTTTATTATCGTTTTTGGCCCGATGGTTGTCGAGGTGCGTGAAATGCTGAAACAGTGGAAAATGGAAGGGGGTAATTTTGAAAATATTTCGACGATCGACGTATTTTGGAAGGATCTTTACCGGCCTGAACTTTTTTGGCGCTCATCGGAGCCAATTCCAGTCGTAGACAAAAAAAAGCAAGGGATTTATGTCTTCAAAAGAGTTGAGGGCGTTAAGTCGCTGTGAAAATACACATGGGTTCGGAGATCTTTTTTCACGATTCCTGTTTTCTTTCACTCATCGGTAGCGCAAAAAATGAAAGTGGGGTTCCTTCTTTGGACCGATAGGCGGGATTAGCTTGATTCTTTAGCAGCGTCTTTCTATCGCTGAATCTTATGTTGATGGCTTTATTGAAATCACCCCGCTTTGTTTTATTGGAGAGATGGCTTGGGTTGCTTGTTTTTCTTATGGCAGCGATAGGGGCGGCTCATGCCCAAGACGCTTTGAAAAAGAACACGGCATTGGCAGGTCGGTCTACTATGGATCAGACGCATTCCTTTCGTGGTATGGTGTTCGGATCCTCGCTGGAAGAGGTAGAAAAGACCATTAAGCTTGATTCGATTTCGGAAGAGCACGCGAAGGGAGACCCCGTTAGAATCTACATCCGAAGTGATGAGAAGAAGTCGCTTGGGGATGTTGCCATTCAGGAAGTGGCTTACTATTTTTTTGAAGGGAAATTCTACGCGGTGGTCATCGCGACAATGGACTACCGTCAGACGGAAAATCTGCGCAAGGCTCTCGATATCGTTTACGGAGGGTCTCCACACAGAGAAAAAGAAAGTCAGAATTTGGTTTGGAACGGCAAGAATACCACGGCCTTCATGCGCTCGGACAGGGTGACCGGGGAAGCGAGGACCATGATTTCCAGCAACGAACTGCAGAAAAACTACGATCGGTTTTCGCGCGAGTCGGCTGTAAAGGCGGCGAGCGAATTGTAAAGTAGGACTAGCGGGAAAACTATTTTCTGAAAATCCGCGGAATCCATTTTTGAGTCGATGTTGTTGCGTAAAGGGCAATAAGAATGGCGGTGCACAGCAAGACGATAAAGGCTATGAGCGAGTTCTCCGGTTGTTCGTAGGGCTTCACGGGTTCGAGAATGGGGACGGCCGTTGGCGAAGGGGTGGAAGTCGGAGTTGGTGAGGGTTTTTCTTCCACCACCTTATTTTTTGAGGCGGGAAGGTTCGTTGATTCCAGCGGGACCCAGCCGGTGAAAGCGCCTTGTTCTATCAGGATACCACCATTTGCGAGTGTGCCATTTTCGATCACGGATCCACTTGGGATTTCAATGTAGGCTTCACCAATGGGGGTTTGCATGGTGAGAATGGTTGGCGACAGAAGAGTCATGCGCGCGGGAGGGGGCTGGGCCTGAGCGATACCGAACGATGAAGCCGCGACGTAAACAGCTGCAAAGACGGAAAGACCTTTTCCAAAATACACAGGTTTCATTGTTCGTAGGGCCAGCATGCCTAGCTTAATCCAAGCTGATAAAACTGGAGTGAATATGTTCTGGATTGAAAGTGGTCATTTGGCAATTATCAAGCTCTGTGAGTTATTTAAATGACATGGAATCGGTTTCCTTATCCCGCCGAAAGTTTATTTTGGGTGCTGGGGCAGCTTTAGTTGGTGCGGGACTGCCTCGCGTGTGGGGAGCTTCGCCTGTATGGCCTCGTTCGGCACTGATCATTGGAGATTCGATGGCCCTTTGTGGTTTCGGGAAGCGGTTGGACGGGTATTTGCGAAGCATGGGGGTGGAGGATGTTTTTACTTACATGGCGTGCGGCACGCAGCCATTATCATGGACGACACTCAAGGCCTATGCGAACGCGAAAACGCGATGCGGGTTCTGGAAAATAGAAACGCAAAAAGGGGCCGAGCCGCTCAATTTCCAAGACACCTATGGAATGGGGCGCGGCCATCGTCCGGATAAATACGATGTCCCAAAAATCGAGGAGCTACTCGAATCGCGAAAGCCGGAAATCCTAGTTGTGCAACTCGGGAACAATCTTTTCGATCTTCTTAAGGGCAGCAACTACTCCCGCATGGGGCCGATGTTGCAGCCTTATATTGCCCCCTTTCTCGCGAAGGTGGCCCATTCTCCGTCCGCACCGAAACGCGTCTACTGGGTCTCCCCGCCAGAGACCGAGCGGATCGCGCGTCCTGCGCACGACATTCTGGTTGAGCGACTCCGTGCAACGGAAGGTGATTGGTTGAAGGTGATTGATAGCCGGCTGTTACTCAAATACCCCTACCGCAACCTTCAACCTGATAAGCAACACTTCTTCGGTGCCGACGCTGAGATTTGGGCGGATGGGGTTTTCGATATTATCAAAAACGATCTGGAGGCCGCGCCACTGGCTGGTTCGACCGCCCCTACGAATCTTCTGCCTCCGCCGCCCCCTGCGCCAACCCCTGCCGAGGTCGCCAAGTCCGCTCCTCCAGCACCGACGCGGCCGTCCCTCTACATCAAAGCTTCGCTCGAATACATTACCGCACCGTTCTCGAAAGAGGAAATCGCGCCCTACAATGAATCGTTGGTTGGGTTCGTCTATCGCGTGCGATA